>JBCAWW010000243.1:0-7554 GCA_038534415.1 Bacteroidota bacterium
TAGCGATCTCCCTGCGGGGAACTATCAGCTGTTGCTTTCACATCCGAAAGGAAGCTTGAGTGAGCAGTTTGTAAAACGATAGTCAGTTTAACTAAACACAAGCGTGGCAAGAGGAGCATTTCCTTTTGCCACGCTTGTTTTATAGGGGGAAGCGTTCCGCGCAGCGGTAAACCTCAAATATCTATCTACCAAAGCGAATAAAGTGAGGCTCCACAATAGGCGCACCTCCACCATCAGTCGTATTGACATAGCCACCAGCGACCCAGTCTTGCGGGTTTTGTGTGGCCCGACGAGCTGTATTATAATCTCCCCAACGATTGGTACAACGATCACTCAATTTGGGGTAATAGACCACAAAGTCGCCCCATACCCCTACGGCATGGCTCGCATAAAAGCTGCCGCCCCCAAAGCCCACCGACATACCAATTTCACCCGTGCTATTGGTAGATAAGTATGGGTAGCCAAAGGCAAAGTCTTCATTCCAAATCTGCACTTGTTCCTCCGCATTCCAAGTATCGGTGTTGATACGCACCATTTGAACGTGAGACTGCGGGAAGCCACCACCAGGACCCGCTAACCAAGCAAACCAGAGGTTGTTGCCATTGATGACATTGCCAAAGATGTAGTTTTTGTTCGCGTCAAAGCTCAACCAATCGGTACCGTCGGGACAATTAGACTTATTGGCACCATTGGGCCAACTATCCACATTGACGGTGCGCCAAGCGTAAAAATCATCGCCATCGCGCATGCTATAGACCCGCAATTCACTATTGCTGATATGGCCGCCCCAATAGACTGCATCCCCCGCATTTTGGGTGATGTGAGAGAAATAAGCATTGTCCGTAGCGCCTGTATACTGATAAGAAATACTGCCCTTAGCTTGTAACTGTTCGAGGGGGATACGGACCGCATGTCGTCCTCCTCCAACGGTATTGGTATTGAAGTACAAATTGCTCCGGCCAAAAGACATATCATTGTAATCTAAGCGACGAGTTTCGCTAAATACCGTGCTGGGGAAATCATAGTAGGTCCAACTCGTACCATTGCTGGAGATGGCTTCCGAAACTGTTTGTACCGCAAGGCGGAGGAGATTTTTGCCTTCTGAGTCCGCTCGGTATTGCAACAACCAGACAAACATTTCATATTGCGGGATATAGTGCACCACCTGATCGCAGCAAAAGCCTCCGTTGGATTGCGGAAAAAAGGAAGTGGGATTGTACTCGGTAAATGTTCCTCCTCCATCAGTCGAAAAAGTCATCCAAAAGTTACCCGTCATCATCACCGCTTGATTGCTTTCGGTCACACTGATCTCAGGACAGCACTGTGAAGTCCGAGGTTCAGGATCGTCGAGATCGGCATAATCTTTATAAAAAAGAGGCTCCATAGATTGGCCTTGCGGATATAGCTCCTTGACGATAGAAGGATCGTTGAGTGGCTCAAAGTTGCCTCTTAATGGCCCATCAGGAATAATGATGATCGTATCATTGGGATTGGGGATGTAGGGGCCGGGAAGTACCGGAGGATAAGGCATACCATCGGTGCGTTGAGGCGCAATGGTGTCCGTGATCAAGTCAGCGCGATTGTCGTTTTCCTTGGGTTCTTTATCGGGGTCAATCAGTTCGCAAGAGGCGAGAATCATCAATAATAAAGTCCCGAGCAGGACCAGACGTGGATAAACAGAAAGCTTCTTCATGGGAGGAAATTTGAATAGGATGTAAGATTATGTAGTATTGTTTTGACGGTCGTACTTGATTGATTACACCCAAACACTTATGATAGAGGTTAAACACCTAACAAAAATCTATGGTGATATTAGAGCGGTAGATGATGTTTCCTTTGCATTATCGGAGGGACAAACCCTTGCCTTGGTGGGTACCAGTGGCAGCGGCAAAACCACTACGCTCAAAATGCTCAATAGACTGATCGAGCCTAGTGCTGGCAGTATCAAGGTCAAAGGCAAAGAAGTGATGGATATGTCTCCAGTTGACTTGAGGAGGCAGATGGGCTATGTGATACAGCAAAGTGGTTTATTTCCGCATTATACTGTTGCACAGAACGTTGGGATCGTGCCTAAGCTGCTCGGCTGGGATGAGAAAAAGATCAGAGAGCGTGCTTTTTCCCTGCTGGAACGCTTAGCCTTGGAGCCAAAGCTCTACGCTGACAAATATCCAGACCAACTCAGCGGCGGCCAGCAGCAGCGGGTAGGATTAGCCCGAGCATTAGCAGCCGATCCGCCGATCATCTTGATGGACGAACCCTTTGGGGCCTTGGATCCTTTGACACGCCATAGCATCCGCAAAGAGTTCAAAGAACTAGAAGAACTTTCAAGCAAAACCACTCTGATCGTAACCCACGATATTGAAGAAGCCTTTTACTTAGGTGATTTGATTTGTGTGCTCGACCAGGGTAAAATTCAACAAATCGGTACCCCACAAGAATTGCTCTGGCAGCCTGCCAATCATTTTGTGCGCGACTTTGTCGCGGGGGAGCGCATCAACCTACAATGGCAGATTTTTAGCCTCAGCGATCTATTTTCGCTTTTGCCTCCTCTGCTTAGCGATCGAAAATATCAAGACGAACTTCCCGCCAATCTCAATGTACGCGAGGCACTCGACCAAATGCTCCAAACGGAGACCATAGACGCTCAATTTATGGTCAAGCACCGAGGCGAAAGTCGGGCTTTGGACATGCCTTCTCTGGTCAATGCCTTTCACCAAATAAGCCAAGATCGCCATGATTGAGTTTTTTGAATTTCTAAGCCTAAATCAGGCCAAGCTTTGGGAGCAGGTATTGGAGCATATCGGATTGACCTTTGCCTCTCTGCTATTGGCAGTCTTGTTGGCCGTCCCCTTGGGGATTTGGATAGAAGGCAAAAGTAAAATCGCGGGCAGCGTGCTTGGCATCACCGGCATCCTCCAAACCATACCGAGTATCGCATTGCTGGGATTTTTGATACCAGTGATGGGCATTGGCGTTAAGCCTGCCATTTTTGCCCTATTTCTTTACGCCTTACTCCCCATCCTCCGCAATACTTATACGGGGCTCAAGGGGGTCGATCCCAATGTGATCGAAGCGGCGGTAGGAATGGGCATGACACCGCAGCAGGTATTATTCAAAGTAAAATTGCCCCTCGCCATGCCGGTGCTTTTTGCAGGCATCCGCACGGCTACGGTCATCAATGTAGGCGTCGCCACCTTAGCCGCATATATCGGAGCGGGTGGCTTGGGTGAATTTATCTTTGGCGGTATCTCGCTCAACAACTCACTGATGATTCTCGCGGGTGCGATTCCCGCAGCTCTATTAGCAGTGATATTTGACCAGCTGCTGGCGCGTATTCAAAACCGCAAAAAAGGTAGTGCCAATCCCAGATTGGCCTTGTGGTTATTGATTGTCCCTTTATTGACAGCCTTTTCCTTACTGCCTAAACTAGAAGGACTCACAACCGCTGGATTTGATCCAGAATTTATCGGTAGAGCCGATGGCTATGCGCATTTGCAAGATGTCTATGAGGTCGAATTAGAAACGGTCGCGCTCAGCTCCGCCTTGATGTATAAAGCCGTCCAACAGGGCGAAGTAGATGTGATTTGCGGTTACTCTACCGACGGGCGGATTGAGGCCTTTGACTTGGTTTCTTTGGAGGATGATCGCCATGCCTTTCCGCCTTACTACTGTGCCCCCATCATCAGACAGGCAACCCTTGACAGGCATCCAAGCCTAATGATGGTCTTAGAAAAATTATCAGGCAAGTTAGATGATGCGCGCATGACGCGTTTGAACTACGAGGTTGACTTTAACAAAGAGTTGCCGGAGGTCGTGGCGGAGCGTTTTCTGAAAGAAGAAAAGCTCTGGCAGCCTGATCGCAAAAAGGGTGGAGAAGTCATCACGATTGGTGGCAAGACCTTTACCGAACAACATATCCTGATTCATCTTTTTGCACAGCTGATCAATGGTTATACTGACCTAGACGTCGAAATCAAGGCTGACTTAGGCGGCACGCAAGTGTGCTTTGAAGCCCTAAAAGTAGGTGAGATTGACCTATATCCAGAATATACGGGGACGGGCTTTGTGGTGATCCTCAGTCCCGATGAGCAGACGGTGGAGGATTTGATCGTCGATGCTGATGGCGTCTATGATTATGTCAAACAGTCTTTTGCCGAGCAGTTTCAAATCAAATGGCTTAGTCCACTTGGCTTTAACAATACCTACGCAGTGATGACGCGGCGTTCGCTAGCAGCGGAAAAAGGCTGGACCAAAGTCAGTGATCTAAGCACTCCTTAACTCAGCACCTCTCCCGGCGTTTTGCCTGTCCAGCGCTTGAAGGCATGACTAAAGGCACTCACCTCCTGAAAACCCAAACGAAAGGCCACCTCCTTGATCGGAATCTCGTGGCGCAAATAATAAATCGCCCGTTCTTGTCTAATCTCATCCAATAAGCTCCGAAAACTTGTGCCTTCAGCCTTCAATTTTCGCTGCAAGCTACGTGGGCTCATGTGCAGCATCGCCGCGGTCTGATCTAGGTCGGGAGGCGTACTTTCACTGTGATTGAGCAAAGACTCCTTGACCATACGTTTGAGCGAGGGACCTTGCCCCAATTGATATTGCTGACTTTGGGCGTGCTCGATCAAGAGGGCGAGAAGGCGCTGATCTGCCACTAAGATGGGCTCATCCCAAAGATTGGGCGTCAGTTCGATTTTGGTTTCGGCACTCCCTAACTCAATCGGACAACGAAAAATACGCTTGTATTCATTTAGCTCTTCTAGCTCTGTCCGTTGCAAAAAAACGCGGCTCGGCGTCATACGCCCCATGCTCAAGGATCGCATCGCCTTACTCACAATCACCATACCGACATCTAGGGTTTGCCAAACCGCAAAAGGGGTATAGATACGGCAATCTGGATTGATATGAAACTCCATGGCGACAGACTCACTTTGGGCACTGGCCGAAATTTGGAAGGTATGAGTTACGAGATTGAGATATTGATTGGCGTTGTCGATGCCTGCACCGAGGGTAGGACTATTTTGCAAAATGCTGCCGATCACTTCGAGTCCAGTCAAGCCATAAAACTCTCCCATATGCAAGCCCAGAAGAGGATCTTGAGTATGGCTTGCAGCCGAACGCCAAAGTTTTTCGAGCTTCTCGTAAGGAGCGTCAATTTGCGTATCCCCTTCTAATTCAGACAATTCAAATCCCGCATCCTCACAAATGATGGAGGTATCTGCCCCTAAGCTTTCGGCAAAGAGCAAAATCTTGAGCAGGCTACGGCTTTGCATGATCATGGCGTGAAATTATCAAGCATGGCGCATTTGCACAAAAGCCTGTCGCTTTTTGATAAAAAAAGCCGTCAACTGAGCATCCATATTTGTAGCCTAATCATTATATCAAAATGCTAAGTACTCCTATAAAAAGCCTTTATCGCACCCAAAGTTTAAGCTTAGGGTCTCAGATGAAGATTCATGCCATCTCCACTGGTACGGTATCTGTCAAATACAATTTCAAACATAAAAAAGGCGCTGGGCTGATCAATAAGCTCAATCTTTTTCGTGGCCCGATGACAGCCCCCTTACCCATCCATGTATATGTCATCGAGCATCCTGAGGGAGTCATTGTGATCGATACTGGTGAAAACGCCCGCGTCAATGAGCCAGATTATTTTGCCAAAGCGGCTTGGTTGCAAAAGCAGTTTCAAAAAACCGTCCGCTTTGAGGTTCAAGCTGATGAGGAGATCGGTCCGCAATTAGATGCCTTGGGGATTGCTCGGTCGAGAGTACGCTGGGTGGTGCTGACGCATTTGCACCTAGACCATACCGATGGCCTGCATCATTTTCCCAATACAGAGATTCTCGTTCATCAAAAGGAGTTGGATCGTCCTTATGGAGATGCCCCCCATACTTATCCTCAGTGGTTTGAGCCAAAGGGATTTTCTCTAGATCAATTAGGGCCGGGGGCCTTTAATCAGGTCCACTATCTCACCCAAAGCAAAGATGTGATGATGGTCTCATTGCCCGGTCATACTTATGGGCAGGTAGGCGTTCTGCTGCAAGCAAATAACCAATATTATCTCTTTGCGGGTGATGCAAGCTATGATCAGGCACAATTAGAAAAGCATGAGTTAGCCGGAGGGCATGTAGACTTTCGCGCTGCGGCCGATAGTATGGATAAAGTGAAGCGTTTTGCGAAGCAATATCCAATGGTTTATCTCCCTGCTCATGACCCCTCAGCCGGGGAACGCTTAGTCTCATCCACAACTTTGAAAGCCTATTAATATGCACAGCACAAAAATCATCCTGCTTTTTTGTTTGAGCCTTGGCTTTAGTTTGGGGCTGCAAGCACAGGAAATCAATCCTAAATTCCCGCTCAAGATTTCGGTCAGGAGTGTGATGTATAAAACCCATTTTGGCGATTATCAGATTGAGGTCCCCAATGAGGGTTATCGTGGCGGGGAAGACAACAATATCGACTACCAAATCAGTCTTGCCTATCCGATTAGTAAGCGCCTTTCGATCGGGGTTTCCGCCTTGACCTTCCGCAAAAATGAAGATATACGCTATCGAGCGCCCGAGATGGTGGGGGCTACCGCCAATCATCCCTACTCGGGGGAAAATATGAACTATTTGCACAGCGAGATTTGGCAGCGGATCAACAATCATTACCTCAGCTTATTTGTGGAAGGAGAGCTGATCGCGCGGGAGAAGTTTTTCCTGCGAGCCCGTTTGGGTTTTGCTTACGCCTTGGAGCGTAATACGACTTGGCATTTCAATATGTACAGGTCCTCAACAGAAAATATTTCTGTCCAGGATGGCTTTTTCCCAGCTACGAGCACCGATCAAAGGCGCAATGTACCGGGCATAGAAGGCGGCATTTCGGTAGGCTACAATATCGTCCCTAATGTTGGGATCAGTCTCAGTGGCAATTATCTCCATACAGCTGAAGCTACTATTTTGCAGCCGATTCGCTTTGAGGAAGTACAATCCAACATCCGCTACGCCAATCTAGCATTAGGTCTCGATATCCAGATCGCCAAACTAGCAGAAAATGAGCGCAGCAATACCATCATGCTAGGCGTGGGTTGGCCCTTGTCGATTAGTTATGAGCGGCTCCTCGCCGAACGCAAGCACCATCATTCCTTACGTCTTTTTTATGACAAATTTTGGGTTTACGAAGGCATGATCGGTATTGGCTACAATATCAAGGTGGGTAAGCAAAACCATTTCTTTTTGGTGGAGCCAGGACTCTATCTCAATGACGAACCATTTACAGGCGCTCAGCTAGGCTATGAATTTCGCGGAGACGCGGGGGTAGTGGTTCGCCTCGATGGTGGGTTTATGGTCAATCAATATGACTTCTTTCCTCGCATTCAGGCGCATGTGGGTTATGCCTTCTAAGCTTGCTTTTGCTCGCATGCGACTAAGCGTTCTGCGAAGCAAGACCCTGATGCTTTTTCTGATCCCTCAGCCGGGGAACGCTCAATTTTTAACCACCATTTTAAAAACACAATAAAGATGTACAGTACAAAAACCATCATTCTATTTTGTTTGACGCTTTGCCTCAGTTTGG
>JBCAWW010000244.1:0-7546 GCA_038534415.1 Bacteroidota bacterium
GATTGCCGCTCATTTTGTTGCCTTTTTGCTAGTCTCTTAAAACCTTCAGGTCCTAAGTCGACTTTTTATGATAGCGAATAGTCTACTCGCTACGTCTTTTATGGAAAATGGCCACGGCAACGTCTATTCTTTAGTTGGCGTTTTGTCAATTGAATGCGCCATGAAATTATTGAAACTACACTTTGCCGGAAATAGTCTATTTTTACACTGGAATCACTCGCAAATAATATGAAAAGAATTTTACCGCTTATCTGTCTGCTGTGCCTCTGCATAGGAGTGCAAGCCCAAGGCACTCGTACCAATATTTCTCTCCAGGCTGGTTATCATGGCAAATTGTTGAATCCTCGCCCCTTAAATGCGGTGATCGATTCCTTCAATTTTTACAGTGGATTTGATATGGATTTAGAATCCGTAGGCGCTGTTAGTGGTTTCTTTGCTGGGATTGGCATTCACCCCGGACGCTCTCACTTTCGTCTTGATGCGATGAACTACAACACGATGTTTACCGCTAGTGGTACTGACGACCAAGGCGTGGAACAGAGACGTGATATGGCTTTGCAAGGGGCAAGGTTTAGTCTTGGCTTTACCTCTGAACTCATCCGTTTTTATGACGAAGGCCATTTTTGTGTAGGAGCCTCTTTCAATGTCAATTATCTCAATATCACTTCCACCCAAAAGCCCGCGGCTGAATTTGGTATGGATGATCCACTTGACGAGGCCATGACCTCTTGGAAGCCCAGCTTTACGATTCATACTCCGCTTCGTTTTGGCATCGGCCCACAGGTCAAAATCAGCCTAGAGCCTTATTATCAAATCTATTTTGGCCCAACCGACTTTAGTCCGGTCAACGAAGCCCTCAATCCTGCTACCTTTCAAAACACTCCAATTAGCGTAAGGGAAGGCGATTTAGATCACCTAGGATTAAATCTAGCGGTAATCGTTTTCTTGCTTCCTCGCTAATCCACTAAATATGTCTGACAGTCAGTCGTCCAGCCTTTCGATATTTCCAGTACTGCTGGTAAACTTTATCGGAATGCTGGGCTACAGCATTGTCTTACCCATTTTAGTTTATATCGTCAATGACTTTGGCGGCAACGAATTTATCTACGGGCTATTGGGCTCGATGTACCCTTTGTTTCAGTTATTCGGCGGTCCATTGCTGGGGCGTTGGTCTGACCAAATTGGGCGTAGACGCGTATTGATGCTGAGTCAGACAGGTACTCTCTTCGCCTGGAGTTTGTTTATCATCGCTTTGCTGTTACCTAAGATTACCATCTTGGAGGTAGATTCCAGCTGGGCCGGTAGTTTTTTGGTCTCCATTCCCTTATTGCTTTTGTTTTTGGCGCGTGCGCTAGATGGTCTGACCGGTGGCAATGTCTCTGTCGCCAATGCCTATTTGGCGGACATCTCCAATGACCAAAACCGCAAGTCCAACTTTGGCAAGATGGCTTCCTCTACAAGTTTGGGCTTTATTTTGGGCCCAATGCTTGCCGGTGTTTTAGGGGCCACGATTCTCGGAACGCTTCTCCCCGTAGCCGTAGCGGCGCTGATTTCCTTGAGTGCGATCTTTGTGATTTACAAGGTTTTGCCTGAAACAAAATCTGTTTTGATGGACTCCAAAGCCCAGCATCTGGATTTAAAAAAGATGTTTCAGCACGACCATAAAGCCTGCTACAAAATGGATAATTGTCCGGATACTAGCTTCGGGGCTATCCTCAAGATGCCCAACATGGCCTTGATGTATACGATTTACTTTCTGACCTTTTTGGGTTTTAGTTTCTTTTATGCTGGTTTTCCTGTCTATGCGTCCACTACTTTGGGCTGGGAGAGTAGTGAATTAGGCATATTCCTGACGGTTTCTAGTTTGATCATGGTGATCTCTCAAGGGCCGCTATTGTCTTTTCTCAGCCCTAAACTCAATGAGAGTTACTTGATTTTGATGGGTAGCTTGATGATTGCAACGAGTTTCGCCCTGCTAACCATCGAAAACATATATGCCATCTATCTTGCCAATGTGCTCTTATCTGTCGGCAATGGTATCATGTGGCCTAGCTATATGGCTCTATTGGCTCAAAAAGGAGGCAAGGATGTCCAAGGCACCATTCAAGGATATGCCGCTAGTATGGGCAGTCTGGCGAGTATCTTTGGCTTAGTATTGGGTGGTTTACTGATCGGGCAGATGGGTTCGATTATCTTTTTTGTTGCCGCTATCATGCTTGCGATTATCTTTTTGCTGAGCTTTAGTTTACTGCCTCGATTCCAAAAATCGTCTTAGGGAAACCAGTAAATTTCAGAAGCCCCATAACAAGAATAATCGCAAATGTCTCCCAGAAAAATCAGTTTTTTGCTATAGTCAGACCTTGTTCGACTCGGATCCCATAGGTCCACCTGAAATGCATCGTTAAAACCAATGGCTAAGCGTTCCCCGGAGGGGTTAAAAGCAAAAGGAGAATGATAATAAGAAAGTTGATGTCGATCGTACATCGCCTCATGCTCTTGGCTTTGCAAGTTGATCCGGAATATAGAATCAGGATTATGAGGAAAAATCACCGCTAGTTCTTCACCATTTGGCAACCAGGTAAGAGGAGGTAAGCTGACAAAATTTTCATATTGCCCCAGTGGAAAAGTAAAAAGACTATCTCTTTGTAAACTTTTTGGATCCAAACGGATCAAAACCTTCAGGCTATCTGTCGCTCGAAAATAGGGAATCAATAAGTCGCCACTCACCGGATTGATCGAGAAATCCCAAACATCAAAATCTAATTGCTGGCTGATATTGGTGGTGTCCCCTGTATTGAGGTCTAGCGACATCAAGGGGCGATCTGGACCCTGTCTTTTTGCCCAGATAAAATAAAGTGTGCTACCCGTCGGATCGATTTCTAAATTATATACCCAACCCGATTCGTCTCTCCCTGCCGGAACTTTGAAAGGGAGGATTTCCCAATCCCATATGCCCGGCACTGCTCTATAAATGTCCCTGCCGTCTATGCTATAAACAAATTTGCCTTGAGGATCTACAGCTAGATTATTTTCATTGTTTTTGGGCAATGGTAAGAGGTATATTTCCTGGGCGTCGATATCGATATAGTAGTTTTTATAGTGTCCATAACTACTCGCGATAATTTTGCCTGAGCCCAATGCCGCAAAATCAATGTCCTCTCTTTCTAGCTCAAAGGCAAAAGGTTCGGCGCAAGCTAGGCCGAGCATCATCAGTATTCCGAGCCATCCAAACAGAAATCTATTCATGATTCTGGCGTTTTTGTGTTTTCCAACCGATGCCTACCGACAATTGCGGCCTAAAGCCTTTGATGCCAAATGAAGACCTACCACCCTGATACCACTGAGGGATATTAAGATGAGGCAGCATATATTTTACACCAAGCAAGACCGAAAAACTAAATCGTTTCTTTTTACCTGGCAATAGCCTATATCCAGCCATGAGACCAAGGCCTGAACTTTGGTGATACATATCCTCTTTGTAATACTCCATGCTACGCCTAAAAGCATGCTCGGCAAATACCGAAAAAATCACCCCTGACTGAATTTCATTGGGTGCTTCTTTGCCCCCCAGTCGATATTTATAATGCAATTGAATGAAACTTCCCCAAATCTCCCTGCCCTCCCCAATGTTTTGGTAGTCAACAGTGTACATCAAAGCAGTGCTGCTCCTTTGCCCCCAAGCATATTCATATTGCGCCCCTAGTCCAAGTCCGACTAGCTGAAGGCTGATTTCAGACTGATAGGCAGTTTGCGCCCACAATAAACTTGGCAAGCAAGTCAATAGGCAAAGCAGTGTTTTCATAAGCTAAAATTTCCAGAATCCTGCCCTTGAAAACAAGTCTAAATTACCCACCCCTCGCTCAGAGAGAGCCAGCTGGGCTTGTGAATGATTATTTAGCATCTTTGGGTCTCAATACATCCTCACTTCTGCGATGGTACTAATGCCTTTTCGTACCAATTCGACCAGGTTTTCTTGCAGGCTATTGAGCTTATGAGAGGCCAAATATTGAGCTGGCATGTCCAAGCCCTCTTTGATCGCTAGTTTTAGCTCTTCATCAATAGGTAGCATTTCAAAGACCGCTTCTCTGCCTCTAAAACCCGTATAATGACAGGCCTCGCATCCTTTTGCCTCGTAGTGAGTAATGATGCCAAATTGCTTTTGCCAATATGGATCAACGATCTCTTGAGTTGGACAGCGGCAATCTGCACAAAGCTTACGGACCAATCGCTGAGCCACGACCAACCGCAAGGAAGCAGCTAAAAGATAAGGCGCTATACCCATGTCTATGAGCCTGACCACGGCATCCCAAGCAGTATTGGTATGCAAGGTAGAAAAAACCAAATGTCCTGTCAGCGCGGCCCGAATAGCCACCTGTGCCGTTGGAGAATCGCGTACCTCTCCTACCATTATGATGTCAGGATCTTGGCGTAAAAAAGCTCGTAAGGCCCGTTCAAAGTCCAAACCAATTTCTGCTTTTAGTTGCACTTGGTTGATACCACTGAGGTTATATTCGATGGGGTCTTCAATGCTGACGAGATTGTGATTTGGCTCATTTAGTTGGTTGAGGGTGGCATAAAGGGTCGTGGTTTTCCCGCTGCCAGTTGGTCCTGTTATGAGGATCAAGCCATTGGGACTTTGGATGGCGGCTTGGTAAGTCTGTCTTTCGCTTTGCGTCCAGTTGAGATTTTTGAGTTCTAACTGCTGCGCAGAACGCGAGAGTAGACGTAATACACATTTTTCCCCATATTTTGCAGGCATCGTTGAAACTCGAATATCAATTTCATAATCTCCTCTCTCTAAATGGATGCGACCATCTTGAGGCAGCCGCCGTTCTGAAATGTCTAGGTCTGCGAGGATTTTGATACGACTAACTACTGCCTTATAGCTGCTGATAGGAACTTCATACTTTTCCAGCATTTGGCCTTCCCATCTAAATCGTACCCTCGCCTGATGCTGGTAACATTCAAAATGTACATCGCTGGCTCCCATTTCTGCCGCTTCAATTAGACATTTTTCGACCAGCTTTACCGCTTCTGATTCCTTTTCTTTGGGTTTAGACTGCTTCGCAGAACGCTTCGCCGGAACCCGATTGGGGTAATGCTGGTGTAAGAGCTGATCCAGCGTTTGGCTGTCACAGATTTGGAGATTGACCTCCCCACCCAGCATCATTTGCAAAATGGGAATGCGACTTTGAGCTTCCTTTTCGGCCAGAAGCTCCCATCCTCCTTCCGTCTGAGCCATCGGAATGACACGCAATTGGTGGGCCTGCTGAGTATTGAGTCGACTCAGCAGGCGAAAATCAAAAGTATAACTTGACATATCAGTAAGACTTAGGTGAAATAGCCATAGACAGACCAGGCTCCAAAAGCAATCGCCAACCAGCCCGCGAGTGGGACCGGATAAGTCAGATCAATTAGCTTCAATCGTCGCAAAAGGCTGTAAACCAGCGACAATACTGAGGTGGTGAGGCTATATAAAATCAGATAGTTACTTGGCTCCATCCAGGCAGCTAGGGTGAGCAACATGACGATATCTCCCCAACCTAATTTGACATCCATCACTGCCTTATCGCCTTTCAAACGAAAAAACAAGAGTATGCTAGCCAGCAAAATGCCTACGATAAGGATATTGCTCAGGAAAAAGTGCCAGAATACCTGGCCCCAGTCTCGGTAGCGGAGGATTCCGCCGAGGAGCCCAAAGAGTAAAAGAGGGCCGACATGTATTTCGCGCCTGCGAAAGTCTTGACGAGCGATCACCAGACAGCAAATCCAGCCGACCCCTAACAAACATATCCACATGATATTGGGTGATTTTGATAAACAGAATGAAAAACGGACGGATCAGTCGGCCACGACTTCCTTCGGAATGCCACTTTGGTCAACTTCCCAAACGTTGAACGCTCCGTCTCCATCAAAATCAGTCACTGAAGTAGCTCTCGCTACAAAATCAGACGACCCGGCTTTCAAAATCTCTATGGCGTAGTGAGCGGTTCCATTTTCTTCACTAACCAAAGCAGCTTGCTCAAAATGCAGCTCATTAAACCCATCACTATATCGTAAATGCGACAAATGATAAATTTCCTGCAGCTGGGCGAGATGTTTTAGATTCGTTTTAGCTTCCATTGCATAAGTGCTACTAAACAACGGACGCAAGACCGGAAAAGCCAATAGCAATAGGATTCCCAAGATGGCAAGCACGACCAAGAGTTCGGTCAAGGTCATACTCTTCAGAGTGTAAGGATTGTGTTTTGAATGATTCATGATTGTGTTATTGTGCTTAGTTTCAATTAACTAATCCTCAGAGGCTTAGCCTAGAGAATTTAAGTGAGTGGTAGTGCTTTTTAAGTAAGCGGTTAGCCGCTCATAGCATTGGATAGCTCAAACATCGGTAGGTACATCGCGATCAGAATAAGGGCGACGATGCCCCCGATCAATACGATGAGTACAGGCTCCATAAATGTAGTCAGCTGCCCCAGGCCTGCTTCGCTTTCTTCCTCCATATTTTGGGCGAGCTTATTGAGCATTTCTGGTATGTTAGCGGTTTGCTCTCCTACTTTTATCATCTGCTTAAATACGGGTGGGAAGATCGTCTCTCTGCTTATGGCTGAGAAAAAACTCTCCCCCGCAATGATGCTGTCCTGACTTCTTTCCAAAGCATCTCGTAGAGGGCTCAGGGTACTGATTTGGGCACATAAGACCAGAGATTCATCTAAATGGACTTGTGCCTCCAAAAGCATTGCCAAAGCATAACTCGACCTAGCAAGATGTAATTTGTGGAGAAGCGTTCCGAGCAGCGGTAATCGTATACTCAGCCGTCCAAAGAGATCTCGATACACGGCTTGCTTACTCATCCAATAGGCTAAGGCCCCAAAGCCAAGTAATGCTGGTAGGATATATCCAAAATACTCGCCCAATGCATTTGAAAGCTGCATGATGTAGCGGGTCAAGGCCGGGAGTTCGGCATCAAATCTTTGGAAGATGTCCGCAAACATTGGGACTACGAAACCGAGCATGAAGGCTACCACCAAAAACGCAATGATGATAACTGCAATGGGGTAGGTCAAGGCTTGCATGATCTTACGCCGGAGCTTATGCTTGCGCTCAAAGTATGCTGCTATTTTGGGTAAAACCAGGCTAAGTCTACCGCTTTGCTCTCCCATATGTATGCTCTGAATCTCAAAGGGGCTAAAAACCTTTTTCTGGCTTCGACAAGCTTCCGAAAAGGATTCCCCTCTCGCAATGCCCTTTTGGATCTCTTCCAAAATGGGTCCCAGTCGTTTGTTGTTGGCCTGTTCTTGCAAAACTCCTAGACACTCTCTGAGACTCAATCGTGAGTCTAGGAGAGAACCCAACTGTTGGTAAAAATAGAGGCGTTCCTTGATGGAAAGGACCGGCCCCCACTGGAGTTCGTAATCCCAAATAGAACCTTTCGCATCCTGAACGGGCAGGGTCTTGGTGATTTCTAGACCTTTCATAGTGCGACGGTATTTTGTAGAGTGATATGAGCCAAGAGATACTGACGCTTCCTGCCATTGTGCCGCAAATA
>JBCAWW010000245.1:0-7526 GCA_038534415.1 Bacteroidota bacterium
GAACGAACAGTCGGACGATAGATAGTTGACATAAGCAAAGAAATTATTTTGAGAAAGATAAAAATATTTTGCCTGAAATACTTATGTTAGAACCGTAGACTTTGAAGGGGACGGCAGGCGAAAAGGGGATGTTTCAAGCAAGCCAGATGTCACTATAACCTCCTCAAAACAGTAGCTCCTCTGTAACATTCGCTCTCCTAGCAGCACAGGCTTTTCCCTTATTTTCGTATTATTTGTTATGACCATTGAACAAAAGGAGCAAGCGATCTTGACGATGCTAAGAGAGATTCCTCTCTTTCGTCGGGTGAGGATTCCGATTCAAATCATGCAAGGAGTATCTCCTGAACAAGTTGTGTTTGAGGGAAATGCTAATGAGTCAGAAGCACTTCACATGGGGGATCAAGCCGCCTCAATACTCGAATCTCGGATTACTGCCTTCGAAAATGGCGATGTTAAGGCCAAAGATGCTAAGCAGTCTTTGGAAGATTTACGCGCTGACTGACAAGAGATACCCCTCAGAGAATCGCGTGATGATTTACCAGCTTTGGCCAGAGAAAGTAATTGTCGGATCGATCATTTAAGCAAGCCAAGAAAAATAGATATTTAGCGCTTCGCGGAACGCTTTTCTCTCAAGATCCCTGCTCTATGAATTCGTTACCACTCATTCATACGGCTGGGATGACTAGAGTAAATTATCTCAACCTAATTTAAAAATGGAATCTCGCCTCCCGAAGATTTGGGATCGAAGGGTACGGCAGGCGAAAAGGGGATGTTTCAAGCAGGCAATTGACAAACCGTCCACCAATGACGGCCTTCGGTCTCAAAGAAAGCAGGGGCAAGATTGAGGACCCGTTTGCTAGTGTATAAGGCCTTAGCAGCCAGTTTTAGTTCTAATATGGCTCTGAGCGCCGATGTGATCTCCCTTGCTTACGCCCCTCTCCAAAATAGACGGGACAGGCCTCTACGCCCCCAATTGGGAAGCGGGTCCTGTGCGCACCACTTTGAAGGGGTGGGGCTTGAGGCGGGGGATGTTTACTTCCCCTGCGCCCTGTAAAAAGGAAAAAGCTAATAAATACGCATTTCCAAAAAGGTAAAAAGCTAAGAAAGCAGAAACTAATAGCTCCTGGCAAGGCGAAAGCCAAGGCGGTTGTACCAGCGGTCGGGATAGTTGCTGAAGCGATTGGCAACCCGGCAACTGGAAGCGCCGTCGTCCCAGCTACCGCCCCGGCGGACACGACTAACGCCATTTTCCGGCCCTTGGGGATTGCTCCGGCTGCCTTGAGCCTTACAGACTTCGTAATAACCCCTGCTATACCAATCGCTGCACCATTCATAGACATTGCCACTCATATCATATAAACCCAGGGCATTGGGCTTTTTAGCCGCTACTGCCTGAGTCCGACTCTCACTGTTATCGTAAAACCAGGCCAATGCTGATAGATTTTCTCCCCCACTGTAGGGATAAGCTTTCTCCTTTTCTTGCTGGCCTCCTCGGGCGGCATATTCCCACTCCGCTTCGGTGGGTAAACGATAAGTTGCCCCCATTCTTTCACTAAGCCATGCTGCATAGGCTACGGCCTCAGACCAGTCAACTCTCATGATAGGATTGTCTCCATTGAGTCCCCAGGAGGGTTTGTCGGGCATTGCTTTTCCGATAGCAAAGCAATAGATCTGCCATTGCAAAACTGTTACCTCCGTTCGGCCTATGGCAAAATCGCTCAGTTGTACCTGGTGACGAGGACTTTCATCACCACCCTCCTCAGAGCCCATCCAAAAGCTACCCCCTTCGACTGGGATCATAGCCGGATAGTATTTGTCTTGTAGGACCTTTTGTCTAATTGGCGATACTGCTTCAGCAAATAGGGTCTTTAGCCCTAGCAAGCTATCAGCGCCTAGGCTCGGTAGCTCCGCTGCTTTGGCCGCAAATGCCTTGTTCATCAGGGCTGCTGCTCGTCCGGTCTTAGCCGCTTCTTGGTAGTAGTACCAGAGTTCTGCATACCCATCAAAAAGCTGCTCTCTGGCTACTTTTAGCACGGCCGCTTCGTCGAGCAAGCTCTCAGCAGCCGCAAAGTCGAGGGCATTGATGGCGGCATCTACTTTGGCCAGGTTGTCCAGCACCCGCTGCTGATTGGCCTTTTGTAACTCACTAAGGCGCTGGGCGGTTTGGGCTTCGGCTTGTTCGGCCTTTTGCAGGGCTTCTCGGGCCTTTTCTGCTTCCTTTTGGGCGAGGCTGGCATTTTGCTCGGCCAGTGCCAGGGCTTGGTCCAGTGTGTCTTGTTTGGTCTGTAGTTGGTTGAGTACCACTTGGGTAGAATCCTGCGCGCTTTTGGCAGTAGCCTCCGCCTCCTTCGCGATATTGGTCTGCCGGAGGGCAAAAAACAAGGCTAGAAGCGCAATTAAGGCCAGACTCACCCCACCGATAGCAATCATGCGGGATTGCTGGCGTTTCTTGCGTTCCGCTGCCAGTTCTTGTCGCTGCCGTTCTAGTTCGGCCGCCTGCCGCAGATTTTCAGCTTCGGCTTGAGCGGCCAGCCGTAAGCGTTCTTCCTCGGCCAACCGTCTTTTTTTGGCGGCCAGCACGGGGGCCACTAGGGTATCGTGGCTCAGTTCATAGACAAAGCCCCCTCGGGGATCAGGCTCGGCCCGGAGCAAGTGGGTGGCCACGAGCTGTTGTAGTAGGGGCGCTTCGATGCCAAAATCCTTCTGTATGCTGCCTTCAAAGAGGGAAAGACGGCGTTCCACTTCTTCAAAGACCAGACCTTCCTCGATCAGTTTACGGGCGGCCAGTTGATCCTCTTTATCGGGTAGTTCGGCGATCTGATCGTCATAGTGCCGGGCAAAGATCTGGGCCAGATCCCCCAGCTCAGGGGGGCTAATCTCTCGTAGGCCTCGTCGCATCACCTGGCGTTCGGCATACTGACAGATCACCTGGAGTTGAAAAGACTCGATTTCGGCTTCGCCTTGCTGGCTGAGGTGATCCAGGATCAGGTCCAAAGCGGCATCGTTATAATCAAAACGAGGGGAATGGAGCGCATAATCGACCTGCGAGAGATAAGCGGGATTGAGGATGGCATCTTCGGCCTGTTCCCGACTGAGCGCCGAGAGGGCATAGCGTTTGTCCAGGATGTCCGGCAGCTTGGGAGAGAGCCGATCCAATTCACTGAGCCGGTCAGAACGGATGGCCATCACCGCCTTGGCGTCCAGGGGTTGATAGAGCAAATTCAGCGCCTGATCATCCAGCAATTCTGGCTGAGACTCGAGCGCTTGCCGATAGCGCTGGGGAATGTTGCTATTGAGTAGTTCGCCCAGTTGCAGGTGCAGCTGCTCGATCTCGCCCTCTGGATAGGTGAAGAGTTCTTCAAACTGGTCAAAAACCAGCACAAAATTGTTTTGCTTGGGCACCAGGGCTTGGTAGCGCTTGAAAAAGCGCCAAAGAGAATCGTCCTCCGGCAGGAGTCGGTCGAGATAGCAGTTTCCCGGCGGCATATCCAAGTGGGCTCGGGTCAGGGCCACACAATCCGCATTTTTACCCGCTTGCCAGGCTCCTAAGCGGATACTCAAGGCCTGATACTGACTCTTTTCGTGTAAACGAGGAATCACTCCAGCATTGAGCAAGGAGCTTTTGCCCAGTCCAGAACGGGCAAAAAGCACCACCAGCCGTTCTTGCAAGATATAGCGACTCAGCCCTTCGATCTCGGCTTCCCGTCCGAAGAAAAATTGCCTTTCGGCGGTGGAAAAGGGCTTAACGCCGGGGTAGCGATATTGCATAAAAGATGAAACGGTTAAAATGAAAAAGCAGGAGTTGGCTTCCGCTCCTTTTACATTCGTTGCTTTAGATGATTTCCTCACTGAGTTCCAACAAACTCTCTCGGATTCTGGACATTTCCACGCTGCCTCTCTCCTCATCGATGACATTGCGGTTCAAGCGGTTTTTCAGGCGATTGTGCCGGGCAGAAATTCCGATTACTTCGTTGAATAGATCTTTGTCCTGGGCCTCAAACAGTCCTTTCATCCGGTCGATGGCAGCATTCATTTGGTCGGCTTCGATATGCTGCAAGATTTGTTCTTTGGGCGACTGAGCGGCAGTACTGAGTTCACGCAGTAAATTTTCCGTTTCACAACGCTGGTAGAGTTCATCGAGAAATCCATCGACTCCATTGTTGATAAACTCGATTTTGAACTGTTCTTCACAGATGGACAGCGTATCGGCATTATATTTTTGTTCGGTGGCAAAGCGGGCAAAACGGCTACGGACATCGTGAACTTTGAGTAAACGCAGCAGCAGTTGCACGTACCATTTGTCAAAGTTAAAGCCCAGGAAAACCAGGCTCCGTGCGGCAAAAATCTCGTCAGTAAGCTTGCGGGGCAGATGCTGCCTGGCCAACATGGCCTCGAGAAACTCATAAAGGTCGTCGTGAGTCATGAGCAGGGATTCTTCCTCTTCCAAGGCGCCCAGCAAGTTATAGACCAGTGGCTTTTCTAGGCTGGGTTGAGATACTTCCTCCCTTGGATCAGTCTTGTGGAAATAGTCAAAATGGTGCTTAGCTGTTCCTAAGGTGTCGGCCAGAAAAGAATCCGGGCTGGCATTGATGAACAATTTTAAGGGCAATCGTGCCAGCTTGCCGTAAAATTCGCGCTGGAAGTCCTGCTGATAGAAGGCTTTCAGCTGATAATAAATCCGGGTTTTGGCAATGGCATCGGGGAAAAGAAAAAGTTCTTCCTTATCGTAGTAGGAGGCGATGAGGGGATTGTTGACCAAATCCAGGGATTCAGCAAAGGCCTGCCGGAAAGACTGCCCGGAAGCCGTCTTGGCTACCTCTGGTCCCAGCAAGAGTACGCAGCGGCCATCCCGCACGGTATCCATTAAAAAGTTCCAATCCATTCTTGGCGATTAGTTTCTGGCAATATAGGGTTTGTTTCCGTAGAATAACTTAAAGCGAAAGGCCGTAATATCCTATTGGAGGCACTTTTTGGGAAGGCGTGTTAATATTGAGTCTGCGATTACCCTTGAGATGGTAGCGAAGGCTATGCATGGGCGCGTGAAAAGGGCCTGCTACAAGCCATCAATACGCAAAAAAGGAAATAACAATTCCCCCAAACGGAGTAGGGGAGGAGCCCCGGATTCGTATGCCATCCCATTTCCGAGACCGCTAAACACAAACACGTCTCGGACCCCTTTGGCTCGGCCCGCTCCCTTGGGAGCAAGGCCAAACACCCATCCCTCTAAAGCAGCCCCTCTTCCGCAAAAGAATAATAACCCTTTTGGGAAATGATCAGATGGTCCAAAAACGCCAGATCAAACAGTTGGCTGCCTTTGACGAGTTTCTGCGTGATTTGGATATCCGCTTGGCTAGGCTTGAGATTGCCGGAGGGATGATTGTGGGCCACGATGATGCCGCTTGCCAATCGGTGGATCGCTTCGCGGAACACCAGCTTGGGATCTACCACCGTAGCCGAAAGCCCGCCTTTGAAGATTTCCCTTTCGCCTTCAATCTCGTGATTGCGGTTGAGAAATAACACATAAAAGACTTCTTGGGTCTTATCTGCCAAAAGAGGACTGAGATAATTAGCGGCGGATTCTGCGCCTTGGATGCGGTACTTTTCTGCCTCCGGTAATTCTTTTCGTCTGCCGATCTCAAAGCAGGAGACCAGCACAAAAGCCATGTACTTGGACATACCCGGCACTTGTTGTAATTCCTGCATGGTAGCCCTGGCCATCGCTTGCAGCGAACCATAAGTCTCCAGCAAGGTTTTAGCCACCTGCTTATGACCGATGACGGTACTTAGCAATTCCCAAGCCGTAACGGCTCCTACTCCTTTAGCGGTGATTTTGTACTCGGGCGTTTCTTGGACGGCCCAATGCGCGTTGATAAGCATAATGAGTCAGATTATGGGGGACTCCCCGTGAAAAAACATTTTTTCTGACCGAGCTTTCAAAGCCCTCATCATGGGGGGAACGCGAGTGGGGAATCGGCTGTCCAGACTTGGCGGGAGAAAAATACGCTCGCGTAGGGAGGAAGATTTTTGTGGCGCCAACCGTAGGCTCGGCCTTGACAGCCTGTGCGGCAGGCATCTTCTCAGGCTAAGCTCGGTTGAAAAAGCAGGGTAGTCTCTTGTTAAGGGAAAATATATAATAACGTTTTTGAGACTTAGGATAAAAACGCACTTTTTGTTTTGAAAAAGTGGAGTGATTACTCTTTCTAAACTCAACAGATTAATAACAAAATTGGCTACTGGTTATTCCAGTAGCCAATCCTAATTGCTAGCTTCGATTTTATTGTATTAAAAGAGGAATGAATTTACTCCCGCTTGGTCCTCTAACTTCCAAACGGTAAAGCCCTTGACCAATATCATCTAAATCAAAGAGGAATTCTTGCTTACCTGGAGGTAGGCGTTTCTCCCTAAGGAAGGTAGTGATTTTGCGACCCTGCGAATCATAAAGGCAAACAGTAACTAGGTCTCCAGATTTGACTTCCAAATTTAAGACAAAAGAAGCCTTGGCCGGATTGGGATAAAGATTAATATTTACAATAGCAGCTTCCTTCTCAATAGGAGTTGTCCAAAAATTAATTTGAGCTGCATCACAACCACTGGACTGATTATTTTGAATTTGAAAGTCCTGGTTTGTGATGTTTACACCGATATAGTAGTTACTATTTCTATCAACCCAATCAGGGACCAAAGGTAGCGGAGCTTCAAAGTTTATCCATGATCTCTCATGCGGGTCAAGGTCCACATAAATGGATCTGGTCTGCAATCGGGTATCATTGTTTGTAATCGTAGAGTTCTCCGAAATGTAGACATCATATGTCAAATAGCCACTCCATGCTTGAGACGAATAATTGTAGATCAGAAAACCACCTGATGAGAGCCTCCCTCCAGGAATACTGCCCGTTGCGTAGGCAGCCAAAGGGACTAAGTCATAACTAGAAGGCGTAGTGCCATTAATAGTATTCCAAATGCTGTTAAATCTATGAGATGTTAACCTGACCTGACCTGATCGTTGACCTGAACTACTGGTCTCAATGTGCGATTGGATAGCATGTACCCTTAAATATTGATCATAGGAGCCGCTGCCGCTTTGACCACCAAAGGAGTTACTGTTAATATATAGGATATTAGCGGTGGCCTGATCATATGTCCCACTCCATATAAACATTTGTTGACCATTGTAAGGGTTTACTGCCGGATAGCCCGGATTGTTGAAAATGTTATTGGTGAAATAGGCATCATCAGAATTCGAGGCTGATCCAGCCCAACCTGAAAGACAACCTATGGGGCGGTCAAGCTCTATATATCCCATATCCCACTCCCAATTCCCGTCTTGTGTCCAGCCAGACCAGCTATGGAACCAATGGGCATTAGCAAAACAATAGGGTTCTTCTCCATTCTCAAACGCAGGAACTACTCTAACTGAACTGGCCCATCCACCTTCTGACTCACTAAATATGGCATGTCCTGCAGTTAATACCCAGTGAGGGCTAATTAAAACTGCCGAACCGACATATTGTGCACCATTGGGGAAG
>JBCAWW010000246.1:0-7517 GCA_038534415.1 Bacteroidota bacterium
ACTTTTGAGCTGGATTATGATTATCTCTATGGCAAGTTCAATAAAGGCGAATCTGAGGAAATGTACGTCATCACCGCCGAATCGGGCAATAGCTTGTTTAGTAACCTCGTCAAAAACAAAATTTATCTCTACGGTAGTCAGCTCCACTTTAGCCTTGAAGAACATAAAGAGGGGATTGTTACTCACATTGGGATCGATCTAGAAACCAAAGTGCCCCAAATCACCACTTACCCATTGCCACGCTACCATGATGAGGCGATCCTACAAGCCAGCAGTATCGTGTATGAAGATTTGATTTTGCTAGGTGCCTACCAAAACGAAGGACTAAAGTTAGAAATTCATGAGTTGGGCGGAGCGGGTCTGAGTCAAGCTTATGATTTTGCGGTAGATGCGGAGATGGATGCTTATTTTTTGACTACCAATGCCGAACGCAATGACGGAACCCAGCTGACCGACAAAAAGCTATTGCACCCATATCTAAAGCGCTCTCTGATCCTTTCGGTTGAACCCACAGCTGAAGGTGATCTTTGGCTCATCGTAGGCTCAGTACCGCAGATGTCTCCAGCCGCTCAATCCGCCTTATATTTTAGTGTTACCATTGCGGCAGCCTTTATGGGAGCAGCCATTGATCCTAATTTGGGTGCGAATGTGGGCATTGATCCAACTTCTGCGATCGAAAGTGGTGGTTATTTTTTGCTCGATATATCTGCTCGCTATGGCAAATTTTTATACCGAGTGGGGGCGATCAATGCCTCAGATTTGAGTCTAAAGATGAAAACTGACTTAGGGGTGGACGAATCCCAAGCAACTCAAGAATTGAGTCTTCCCGAAACGACTTATGACAAAATGCTAGCCTTCCTGGCGGAGAGCAAAGATTATCGTGAAACTGCAGCAGCTCAAATAGTCTTTCGTTATCGCAATGGTCTCGTCAAAGGTTTTGCTCGTAAGAAGGAATTTCATCTTTATTATTTTGAGTAGTTGGATGGGGATTACCGCTTCGCGGAACGCTTCTCTCTGATTTTTGTATCAAACTAGGGCCGCTGACGGCCACTGACAAGCGTTCTGCGAAGCAGCTCTACCCCAAAAAAAGGGGCGCATATGATCTACGCGCCCCATATATACAATGCTGTTTTAAATGCTGCTATTGAACGATAAACTTCCAGACTCTACTCCCTTGGTCGTGGGTCAACTCTAGATAGTAAAAGCCTTCGGCCCATTGGCTGGTGTTGAGCTGGACTGTCCCCTTGTTGGGAGCACCTACCTCAAAGCTTTGTTGCCAGATTTCTTGACCGAGACTGTTGACGATGCGGAGTTTGTCGCCTTGGAGCTGCATCAGGGTGTACTCAATATTCATGATATCCTTGACCGGATTTGGATAAATATTGAGGGCTAAAAACGGAATATCCGTAACCCCTAGCTCCACCACTTGACTGTATTTGGCGGCTCCACCTTTGTCCACCTGTTTGATTCGATAGTAGTAATGCTCACTACCTAAGTCCATCACACCGAGATCGAGGTATTCGTAATCTTGGAGTTCGCCGCCATCTTTGGCTTCGACGGAATGAATGCGATAGTAATCTTGCTGGTTGAGGGAGCGCTCAAGCTGATACTCAAGGGCATCTTCGTTTGGCGCAGCAGTCCAAAATAAGCGAGCATTTTTATCTTCCCATTCACCCGAAAACTCGAGTAGCTCGACTGGCAGTGGTTGGAGCGATATGAGATAATCTTCGACCTCACCATTGGAGGCATAGCCCGAAGAAGAGGCTAGAGGCACAATCGGCTGAGACTCAAAGAGACGAAAGCGACTGAAAAACTCACCTGTAAGCGTAGCATTCATTGGGATATCGAAATTGTATCGTACGGTACCGGTCGAAACCGCCTGGCTAATGATCATTTCCCCTACATCGCCAAAGTCTCCGTCCTTATTGAAGTCAAACCAAGCCGTGAGCCAGCCATTGCCTGTAACCGTTACGTCCACGATACCGCCATTGCCGATATCGGTGGTACCGACGCTCCAGCCAAACTCATTGATAAAGGTAACCCCATCTTCGTCATCACTATTGTCATCATCATCGCCAAAGGCATCTCCACTGCGGATCCCGTCAGTTTCGCTATCTACCGTGCTCCCCAGATAGAGATTGGTAACGGCAGGGATTTGGTGATAGGCCGCAAGTGGGTTGGCGTCATTGGTCGTGCGATATGGAGCTGGCAAATCACCAAAATCAAAGTCTGCATTGATCACAAAAGCGAAGTCTGCATCGCTCACATTGGCTGTAAGCGGAATGATTTGATATACATTGGGGCCGCTGGTCGTGATACTGCCCCCTGCGGGAACGTCAGCATTTGTCGTCGTCAGATCGGCGATGTCAAGCGGTGCCAGGGTGCGATTGATGACTAGCTGATAATCATCGGCAATCAGATTGCTAAAGGAGTAATCGCCATTGGCGTCGGTCGTAGTATTGGCGATCAAGAGTCCTTCGTCATTGTATAGGTAGATGATCAGATCATCTTGGGCTTCTTCACCCGCGATACCCGTACAAAGGCCATCCTCACTGCCATCGTCGAGACAAACTGTCCCGCTCAAGCTAAAGCTACCGACGATTTCATAGCCAAAGTCTACCGCTAGCTCACAATTGCTACAAGCGCTACCAGCAAGACTGCTGATCGCTCCCCCACTGATCACGATATCAACATCGGAGCTACCCACGCTTTCTGGGCCACTGCTTGGGCTAAAGCCTGCTGGCGGTACTACGTTTAAGGAGTAAGTACCGTCAACTACTTCGTAGAACGAATAAATCCCATCATAATCAGTAGTAGCGGAGTCTATGGCAGCACCAGCGCTACATGGACCGGCACCGTTGCAGAGATAGACAGTAAGACCAGCGATACCTTGCTCGTCCGCATCTTGGACGCCATCGCCATTTTGGTCAAACCAAACTTTGTCTCCCACTACCCCACTCGGCTGGTAGCCAAAGTCGGCACCGGTATAGAAAGTACCCGGGATCAATACCCGAGAGTATTTGTTATCACAATTAGGATAGCCAAGGGCTACCCGGTCAGGATCATTACAAGCTAGGCCATCGGAATTGGGATCGGCTGTTTGTACGGCAGATGCCAAAGGCCCCGTGCTAGTCTCTACCGCTACGGTATAAACGCCTTCCGGTAAACCGGCAAACTGATAGTAACCGATGGCTTTGCCGTCAGTCCCATCACTGGTGGTGGTAGTGCTGATGGCGTTGCCGGAGTTACAGTTGACATCGCCATCGCAAAGATAGACCGTAACGCCTGCTACTCCTGATTCATTGAGGTCCTGAGTACCATTGGCATTCGCATCCCAAAAGACGCGATCTCCTATCAAACTCAGACTAGTAAAGCCAAAGTCTAGATCGAGATTACAAACCGTACAGCTCTGGCCATTGATCTCGGTGATCACGCCATTGGTGATAGAAAATAAGTAGCGCGAAGCGGTAGTCAAAGAGTATGGATTACCTACTGGGTCAGTTGGCAATGCGTCGTCGAGACTATCGACTACGATTTCAAAATCTCCATCTGGTAGGTCTTCAAAAGTATAGTTGCCGATGAAATTGGTCTGCGTGGTGCGGACGGTATCATAGACCCCATCACGATTGAGGTCGACGTATAAGGTTACTCCTATATAGGCTAATCCCTCTTCGATCAATCCGTCTTGAACGGCATCGCCGTTTTTGTCAAACCAGACAAAGTCTCCCACTGTGGCACTACCCAAGGGGCGATAGCCAAAATCGGCATCTTCGTTCGGAAAGAATCCGTCTATCCAAGCCGCTCCCCAACTATCGCAAGTCGTACAAGGCCCTTCTTCATCAGGGTCAGCTGTCTGCATGCTATTAGGAAAATTGGCGTCAGATTCGTCGATGCCTACGAGGTAAGAGCCTTCGGGCAGGAAGTCAAAGATATAGATACCGTCTTGGTCAGTAGTGGTACTGGACAAGAAAATATCGTAGATGTCTTTTAATCCATTTTCGTTTGCATCTCTATAAAGTGATACGATTACATTTGAGATTCCTTCCTCATTAGGATCGCGTACACCATCGGCATCCCAGTCATAATAGACCTCATCGCCGATAAAGGCAAAGCCTTCGGCCACAAAGCCAAATTCATGAGAGCCTTCAATTTGACCAGTACTAAGGGTTACGCTGATGGAGTTATCGAGACTGCCATCGCTTTCACCTGAGGGAGTCCAAGGACCGCCGAGGATAGAAAACTGATCCACACTGATGGTATAGGTACCAGGTGCTACATCCGAGAAGGTATACAATCCATTGTCATCGGTAACAGCCGTGGCGCCTCCGGAAAGATTGACGGTAACGCCGCTAAGGAATGGCTCATTATTGGCACGAATGCCATCGCCATCTACGTCGTCCCAGACGATCCCAAAGATGCTACCGGCTATCTGATAGCCAAAGTTAATGTCTTCGATCACCTCATTTTCACCTCCCCAATTATCGCTTAGCATCTCAAACCAAGCGCCACCATTGTCCCAGGCATCATCGCATGAGTTACAAAGATTGCCGTCGCCAGAACCTCGGTTGGGATCATCGTCTGGATCACCCGTTTGAGAAGGTGTGCTATCTGGAATGTCCGCGGTGATGATCTTTGTGCGGTAGAAGGTGTTTTGGTATAGACCTTCAAACTGATAATTACCATCTACATCGGTATACATAGTGTCGCGACTGATCGTTCCAGTGCAACTGCCACCCGAAACACTCTCACAAGACTCTAGCACTACCCTAACACCGGGTATGCCTTCTTCGCCAGCTTCGTAGCCGAGGCTGCCTTGCCAGCCATCGCCATCTATATCACTCCAGACCATACCAGAGATTTCACCAGTATTGAGGATCACTACATTGGCGAGGTCGACATCACAGCCTTGATTGGCAGCACGTCCGTCTGTAAATAAGGCCCCCGATACACAAACCGAATTGGTCGTACCCACTGAGACTCCAGCGGGGTCTTTGGCGCGAAAATATACTTTGATCTCCTGGCGGAGTAACTCTTCTATCGTACCCAAGGTCAAAAGACGTTGGATCTGATCCTGACTCAATGCACAGTTGTAGATCATAAGCTGATCTAGCTGGCTATTAAATTCGTTGGCAGTAACATCGGTGCGTCGCCCCACCATAAACTGCGCCTCTAAGGCAGGGATCGTAAAGGTCTGAGAAGCACTGGAAACCGACTGCCCATCGACATAAAAGATGAATGCGCCTCCATTGTAGTTGATCACTACGTGATGCCAAATATCATCGTCAAAGACAAAGCCACTCGATTGGTCAATAGAGCTCGGTACGTCGGTCCGGAAGTAGAGTTCTCCGTTGTTGAGGTAGGCTTGAAAGTGGCCTGCCGTACCGGGTATACCTTTGGCAAAGACGGTTTCGAGATAATCTGAACCATCCGATTTGAGCCAAAAGGCAATCGAGAAACTACTACCCAAATTGAGATCAGAGACCCCATAGTCGACATGCTCAAGTGAGTTGCCACTAAAGTCGAGGCCAAAGCGGCCATTTTGACCGAGTATCCAAGCGGGATTATTTTTTAGCGTTCCGGTATAACCGAAACCACTCTCATCTTTGGTGCTGGTACCGAAGCCTTCCTCAAAGTCCCAATTGCCAATCAACTGAGGGCAATCGCCTCCAAAAGGGGCAAAGGAAGGATAGTAAGCATTGTATAGTTCGGAGATGCGGGCCGTGGACATCGAATCGTCAAAGATATAGATGTGATCCATCTGGCCAGCGAAATAATCGACATCATTTCGAGTGTCTCTCGCCAACCAAACTGGCGCAGTAATCACGGGTAAATCGATAGAAGCTGAAAAGCTATTGATTTGGGTGCCGTCTCGATAAAGGCTCAAGTTTGTGCCATTGTAATTGACAAACACATGGTGCCAATTGCCGTCGTTCAGCGCAGCTGAAGTAGCAGAATAATTGTTGATACTAGCCCCATCACGCCACGCAAAATCGAGATATCCACTAGCGTTGGTCGTAATCCACCATTCACCGGTAGTATCAGATGCGGCTCGATCCTGACTGAGGAGATATTGGGTGCCACTGGCGCTGGTATTGACCCAAAAGCTCATCGAGAAAGTATTGTCGAGTCCTTGGGTAATATTGTTGGAGACTACATAATCATTGCTACCGTCAAAGTTTAAGGCATAAGTGCCCACCTTGCCAAGGGCCCAGCTTGGATTGTTGATAGCAGAGCCGGTAATGCCTTTGCCACTTTGATCGAGGATGGTAGTACTGGTGCCTTCTTCTAGGTCATAGTGGAGGACGATATTGTTGAGGTCGAGCTGTAGCGAGTTGAACATCATCAACTGCTTGATTTCATCCTGCGAGAGGGCGTCATCATAAACGGCCACCTCATCGATCTTACCATCAAAGTAGGCATTGGCAGGCATATTGGAACCAATGATCAGGGCCTCTAAGTTTTGACGAATGCGCTTGAGACGGGCACTACCGTCGATTTCACCATCCAAAAACATCACCGCATCACGGCCAGAAGTCGTGAAAGCCACATGGTGCCATTCGCCAGGAAATACCTCCGTATCAGATTCGAGGTAGGAATAATTGCCCAAGCCCCAGTTGTTGGCAAAGCGAAAGTTATCGTCATTGACATTACCGTTGACCGTAGGCCAAGCCATCTCCAAAGAGAAAGCCGAAGTGGTGGTACCTTTGGTAAGGATACCATTGTAGTCGGCAGCGACATCAAAATTGACCCAAGCGGCAACGGTGAGTTTGCGAGAGTCAAAATCGGCATGATAAGGAACCTCGACATAGGCGTTGTCAAAATCTAAGGCGTTGCCATAATGGCCGGTAACCCAAGTCGGATTGTTTTGTAGGCTACCGTGATGACCGCGGCCTGAATAATCAGAGGCCGTGCTGCCAGTACCTTCGTTGAAGGTCCAATACCCAATCAAATTGTCTTGGCGAGGGAGCACATCACTATAAAGGATAGGCTCGGTCCCCCCAATGCCACCTGTATTGTCCCATTCGAGGAGACCAGTATTACTAAAGGGTCCGCTGAGCCCTGTGCTGACATTGCTGGGTTCGGGCACGGCGTATAGAAAATCGAGGCGATCAGCATTAAAGGTATCGGCCAAGGGAACCAAGGCCAAAGAAAGATCACTACGATTTGAAATATTGATCGAAAAACTCAGCGTATCCCCTTCGTAGGCAGGATTTTCTGAGGTGAGGGTTTTGTTGACCAAGAGGGGAGGCCCAAAACCAAAATTATTATTGGAGAGAGTAAGTCCGCTACCTTGTTGGCCGGAAGCATCTAGGTCTATGGGAAAGAAAGTTTCATTGGTCTCGATATAACCTGCGGGCAGGTCGCTATCATAATTGTCTACGACGACGACATAATTGCCGTCGGGCAAATTGGTAAAGCAATAGTTGCCATTGGCATCTGTTTCGACGCTTGCCCAGAGGTAGTCTGCGTCATAGCCATTAGCGCCAGTCGCGTCATCATCAGCGATATTGGGGCTA
>JBCAWW010000247.1:0-7504 GCA_038534415.1 Bacteroidota bacterium
ATTGATCTGTGGCCCGATCAGCCATAAATCAGCGCTCTCATAAGGCTCAGGTAGCTGCACATTATCACGACTGACTCTAATGGCAAAATTACCCCAAGGTTGCTGCCTAAACCGCAGTAGTCCTCCTAAACTGGTTTTGGTTCCATTATAAAACTGCCCGTATTCAAAGTTCAGATTGTAATTAAACTTCTTACGAGGATCAGACTGAAACTCCCCTCTGAAGCTGTTAAACTGATAGGTATCGACTGGCAAAGGCACTTCTCCCACCAATTGAGTGGCAAAAGGCAAACGAACATCATTACGAACATAGCCCAAGCTCACAAAGCCCTGCGTATTGAACATCACGCGATAATCCAAGGTCAAGTTCCAATCATTAAGACTGCCATCATCATTAAAGATGGGAGCGGTCTCAAAGCGAGGTCCATGTTGCGTAACTATGTCATTTTTTTTCGGATAGAAGGTATAATTGATACTACTATAATAGATCGCATAGCCAAGGCGGACAAAAGTGTCTCTCTCCGCATCATAATTAATTGCTCTAGCGTTGAAGCCCACATCAGTAAAGAAGTTTTCATCCGTCTTGCTGTAAGCCAAAAAGGCTTCAATGTTGCGCGATAAGTGAAAGACGCCTGCGGAATAATAGAGGTTCTTATCATACTTTTCGGGTTTAAATGAAGCATGAAATTGCGCCCAACCGCCCCAACTTCCTGCTTTGTTGAGATAATTAAACTCTGCCCCCGCATTGCGGCCAAAATCATCAGGATCAAAGCGTCCATCCGAAAAAGCTTGGCGATTGGTGATGATACCCGTTACCGTGGATCGCTCCATCACTTGCTGAGAAAAGGAAGCCACTGCAATATTTTGCCCGAGTATATCATCCTTAGCCCCCGTCTGAATATCCATCAAACCGATTCGGAGCTTATCCGTCACATTGCCCGTCAGGCGGGCACCAAAATAAATCGGAATGGGTACCGGAAGTCCATTCCCATCGGCTTCTAGGCCGATACGACGAGAAAAGAAGGGACGCGTTGGGGGAATCCCAAAAGAGGTAAAGAGGTCGCTATTCTCGAGGAAGAAGTTTCGCTTTTCAGGAAAAAACAGATTGAAGCGATCTAAATTCGTAACCTGCTCATCGACATCTACCTGTGAGAAGTCGGGATTGACCGTCAAATCCAAATTCAAGGCTGGAGACAAAGCAAGCTTTGCATCAAAACCGCCATTATAGGTTGTGGCCAATTCGGTCCCTTCCTCATAATCCTTGGCTAAACCACCGGTCACATATGGGATGATAGAGACATTGCCCTTAGCTACTGGCGGAGCTTGATCCCAAAACAAATCGCCCAAATATCCCATATCCACTCCCATAAAATTGAGCGGTACATAGGACCAAGTAGAGTAGCGATTTTGCTTAATATCATTGCGGATAAAGTTGATGCCCCAGCGCTTAGTGCCTAATTCATAGCGAAGAGTTTTAAAGGGTATCGCAATCTCCACCACCCAATGATCATCGTAATTTTTCACCGCTGAATACCAGCGATTATCCCAATCAAAGTTAAAATCTTCCTCACTCATGGTCGCTCCAATCAGCCCCTCTGATTGGGCGCCCAAAGCATTTACCCCAAAGAAAAAACCATTGGTTTTTCGACCTACAGGATCAATCACTACCGAAAAACCATCCGAATCAAAAAAATCAGTATCTCGCTTCAAAGTCTGTATGACGTATTCTGGCCCATCAGTACAGACCGCAGACACATAGACAAAATTTTGATCATAGGCCATCCTCACTTGAGTTTGTGAGGCAGCATAGCCAGTATCGATCGGCCATTTGTTGAGAAAGGGAGTCGTATGGTTTTGCTGTTCCCAGAACGCTTCTTCTAAGAGGCCATCAATGACCACTTTTTCATCAATTTGTTTGATGTCAAGTGATACGCCATCATGCTCTGACTGCGCCAACAGCCAAAGCGGCAGTAGCAGCAAAACAAAAAGTATAAAATGTTTAAACATCTAGTGCGGTATTGAGCTACCAAAAATACGAAGCTCTCCGCCTATTTCAATCCAATTTGCCAAGATAGGCAAGTTAGCCCTAGCCTAATCGCTGGCTCTATTGACAATCCAAATACTCAAAATAATCCCTGCTGCGGCGACCAATAGATCCCAAGTAATCCGCTCATTGTCTAGCCAACCCCAAAATAAGGCGACCACCGGTATGGTATAAGTAATCAAACTCGCAAAGATTGGGCCCCGGACTTGGATCAATTTACTCACCAAGACCATCGCCAAGGCGTTGGCAAAAATCCCCAAAAAGACCAGATAAGCCGTTGCCGTCAAAATAGGTCCTCCTGCCATTATCCGTCCCGGAACGCCATAATACAACAATACCCCCAGCGCAATCGGAAAGACCAGCCAAAAGGCCAAGCCAGCAATCTGCGTAGCAGGCACACCGCCCAATCTAAACTTGAGCACATTGCCGCTAAAGCCATTGCAAACCGTTGCGAGAATCGCCAACATCGCAAGCCAATTGACGCTAAAAAGTCCGTCTACCCCATTGCCAAGCACCAAATAGGTGGTGCCTATCATCCCGAGTATTAAGCCTAACCATTGATTTTTGAGCATTCTTTGTCCAAAAAACCATCCGCCAATCACCAAAGTCATCAAGGGAGTAGCTGCATTGAGGATACCCGTCATAGAACTACTGATCTGGGTCTGAGCCATCGCATATAAAATCGGGGGAGAAAGCGTAGCCGTAAGTGCAAAAGCGGCAATCCCCCACCAAGCTCTTTTACTGATCTTATCTAAGGCTTTGAAGCTAAAAGGGGCCAATATCAAAGAAGCCACAAAGGCTCTCACCGCAAATACTTCCAACGGATTATAGACCTCCAGGGCCTTTTTGACCATAAAAAAGGTAGATCCCCAAATCAAGGTCAATAATACCACCAAGCCCCAAGCAAATAGCGGAGATTGAAGGTCGAGGCTTAGTCTTTTTTTCATGGCCGCAAAATTACGTTTAAATCTGCTTTTTCTACTGCTTCGCAGAACGATTTCCTTGATTCCTACAGATCTGATCCATCAAGAGTAGAAGCGTTCTGCGCAGCAGTCCCCTAAAAAAGTCCCTAAGTACAAGAGCACTATAACCCATCGAGAAAATTACCCGCATAAAATCTCCCGTCCTTAGTAACTTGCCCTATATGAATCAAGACTTAGTCGGACAGCTCAAAATCCTCGAATCTGTTGCCAAACAGCTCGATCCCGATACGGAACAGCGGCAGGCATGGGCCAAGGAGATCATCGCCAATGGAGAAGCTTTTTTGGAAAATCTAGCCGAAGCTTCCCCAGCGGTTTTTTTGGAGCAGCCCGCCAAAGCACTATTGCAACACCCTCCTACCGAGGCAGCAAGCCCCCTAGCCGAAATCCTGCCCGTCATTGCCGAAAACATACAGCAAATAGGTCTTAAACCTGCCTCAGGAGGCTACCTAGCCTATATCCCAGGTGGTGGGCTTTATCCTTCGGCCTTGGGCGACTATTTGGCCGCAGTAGGCAATCATTATGCAGGCGTATTTTATGGTTCTCCAGGGGCCGTCAGGATGGAAAATCAATTGATCCGCTGGACGGCAGAGCTGCTAGGCTTTGATCCCGACCAGATCGCGGGCAATCTCACTTCAGGCGGTTCCTATGCTACTTTGATCGGGATCCATACTGCGCGTTCTGCGAAGCAGATCAAAGCCAGAGAAATCGAAAATACCGTGGTCTATATGAGTAGTCAAACCCATCACGCGGCCATTAAGGCTTTGCGAGTAGCGGGTTTGGGCGAGGCCATTATGCGAGAAGTGCCCCTAGACCAACGCTTTCGCATGCAGCCCTTGGCGCTCCAAAAAATGATCGAAGAAGACATTGTAGCGGGTAATCGTCCCTTTTTGCTGATTGCTTCGCTTGGCACTACAGATGTCGGAGCCGTTGATCCCGTCGATGAGTTGGCAGATATGGCCGATGAGTACGGGCTTTGGTTTCATGTAGATGGTGCTTATGGGGGCTATTTTGCGCTCGATCCCGCTCATAAGGAGCTATTCAAAGGCTTAGAGCGAGCCGATTCGGTGGTGATAGATCCGCACAAAAGTCTATTTATCGCCCTCGGCACTGGCATGATCATCATTCGAGAACGGCAGCACCTAATCGACGCCAATAAAGGCTCTGGCGCCTATTTACAGGACTATGTAGAGGACCCTACCGAATACTCTCCAGCCCAACTATCACCCGAATTGAGTAAGCATTTTCGAGGTATGCGGATGTGGCTGCCGCTCAAACTTTTTGGGGTAGCACCATTTCGAGCGGCGCTCCAAGAAAAACGCCTATTGACGCTTTGGGCCTATGGGCAGTTGAGCCAAATACCGGGTCTTGAGATCCCTTTGGAGCCTCAGCTTACGGTTTTGCTATTTCGCTATTTACCAGAGCAGACTGCGCCCAACGATTTCAATCAAGCCATGGCCAAAGCGATTCAGCAAAGTGGCAAGGTTTTCTTATCAACTACCTCTGTTGAGGGCAATTACTATCTCAGACTGGCGATTTTGCATTTTCGGGCTCACTTGGAGCAGGTTCAATATGCCGTAGACTTTATCAAAGATTATATTGAGACTCATCGCTAGTTTCTTTTTTTAGTATTAAGACCCTAGTATTTAGTATTAAGACTTGGGAGAATCAGCCAATTTTAGTCCCGCTGACGGTTTCTGTGAGTACTTAATACTTCCTACCTAATACTTTCTACTTATACCGCCATTTCATGGAACGCTTCTCCACCTCCGAGCAACTGTATCAAGCATTCAACCTGAGTGCAAAAGGTGGCTTTTTGCCCCTTCAACCAGCTCCCCGCAATCTCGACGGAGCGTTCCCAGCATGGGAAAAGCTAGCCCAAAAGCTACCCGATTTGATTGCGAGAAAGGAAGTAGGCAAATCTCTCAAAGACTTAACAAGCTTTGATATTGCCCAACTGACAGGCTCTTCTCAACAAGAAAAGGCTTTGCAAATGTTGGCTTTTATCGGGCACGCCTATCTGATTGAAAATAATACGCTGATCGTCCCGCCAGTTTTGGCCCGTCCTTGGTCCCAAATTGCCCAAAGGCTGCAGCGGCCACCGGTCATTGCTCATCCTAGCTACGTACTGCACAATTGGTATTTGAGCGTTCCTGAGCAAGGATTTAAATATGAAAACCTGCGCGTATCTCAAGCTCTGGTTGGCGGCAAAGACGAAGCAGCCTTTATATTGGTTACGGTATGGATGGAGCATCTCGGCGCAAAAGCCATCCGAGCGATCATCGAGGCGATTATCGCCATCCAGACAGCAGAGATCGAGACTGTCCATAACTGTTTGCAAAGTATACAAAGCTCCGTCCAAGCGATGAAGCAAAGCTTTGAGCTGATGAGAAGGGATTGCAGGCCTGGCTTTTTTTATGAGCATATCCGGCCTTATCTCGCTTCATTTAACGGTTTGGTGATGCAAGGAAGTCAAGATGAGCGACCCAAAGATTATCATGGCGGTAGTGCAGCCCAGAGTTCGATCCTCCAAAGTTTAGACGCAGCCTTAGGCATACAGGCCCCGCCCAGCGGAGCGAGAGATTTTTTGGTCAAGATGCGTGATTATATGCCCAGAGCGCATGCACATTTTGTAGAGCGATTGGAAAAGGGCGCTCCCCTAGCCCAGTTTTGTCAAAGAGATTCAAAATTGAGAGATGCTCGCAGAGAATGTATTGAGTCTATCGTAGCTTTTCGCAATGAACACCTCAAAATCATGGCAGAGTACATTATTGCTCCCGCCAAAAATCAAAGCGTCATCGGCACTGGAGGCACGCATCCAAGTCGCTTTTTGAAATCAGTTCGCGACGCGAGTAAACAATCTGAATAGGCTGGGGTTTTCCTTGCAAAGCCTTGTGAAGAGGCGTAATTTCGAAATATGCTGTTTAAGAAAAATAAGGACGGAAAAATCACCCGTGAAAAAGTGCTCGCAGCCCTTAGCCACGTGGATGACCCGGATCTCAAAAAGGACCTCGTTACCCTTGGCATGATCAAGGATATCGAGATTGAAGGCAAGAAGGTCAGTTTTTCAGTAGTATTGACCACGCCTGCTTGTCCTATGAAAGACGCTATCCAAAATGCTTGCATCAATGCGATCAAGCTGATGGTAGATCAAGAGGCGGAGGTTACCGCTAATATGACGGCAAATGTGACCGCCGACCAGAATAACAAAACCCTCCCGCTGGTAAAAAATATTATTGCAATTTCCTCTGGCAAAGGAGGAGTTGGCAAATCTACCATTGCGGCTAATATGGCTGTCGCTTTGGCCAATACTGGCGCAAAAGTAGGCTTGGTAGATGCCGATATTTATGGCCCAAGTGTACCCATCTTGTTTGGTTTTGAAGGCGAACGTCCCAGCCTTGAAAAAGTGGGAGAAAAAGATTTGCTTATCCCCTTTGAGCGTCATGGCGTCAAATTGATGTCGATCGGAGTTTTGATGCGTCCCAATCAAGCCGTGGTTTGGCGAGGGCCGATGGCTTCTAAGGCCTTACAACAACTCATTTTTGATACCAACTGGGGCGAGCTTGATTATTTATTGGTAGACCTGCCTCCGGGCACAGGCGACATTCACCTTACTTTGGTGCAGCAGCTACCTGTAACAGGCGCAATCGTTATCACTACCCCTCAAAAAGTAGCCGTCTCGGACGCGCGCAAGGGAGCAGAGATGTTTAAGATGCCACAATTAAAAGTGCCACTCTTAGGCGTAGTCGAAAATATGTCTTGGTTCATTCCAGACGATGCACCGGACAAACGCTATCCGATCTTTGGTAGCGGAGGGGGGCAGATGTTGGCCGACAGCATCGGGGCTCCTTTATTGGCTCAATTGCCAATGAGACAGGGAATCGTCGAAAATGCTGATGCCGGAAAGCCCGTAACCTTATATGATGATGGTATTCTGAGCAACTCCTTTATTGAGCTTGCAAAAGCCCTTGCCCAGCAAGTTGCCATTCGCAATGCGACTCAACCTCCGACTAATAAAGTGGAAATGAGTCCCTTATAATTGATTAGGTTCCCCGAATTTCGTTATTTTACTGATATGCAAGTCAAGATTAGTGAAGATTTAAAGACAAGAGTGGAAACGGCCTTGGATTCGATCCGAGACTATCTCCAATCTGATGGCGGCGACGTGCGGGTTCATAATATCCGTGAAGACGGTGTCGTTGAACTAGAACTCATGGGAGCCTGTGAGTCTTGTAGCATGAGCAATATGACCATGAAGGCAGGAATCGAGCAGGTAATCTTCCGAGCCGCCCCAGAGATCACTAAAGTAGAAGCGATCAATCAGAGCTTCTAAGCCTGATCTAAATCAAAAAAGCGTCTCTCATTTCGATGGGAGACGCTTTTTGTATGGGGGAGTTTATCGATGTTTTACCGCTGCGCGGAACGATTCCCTCCCTTGCTAAGCAAAAGCTATCTCAAAATCCTTGATTGGTATGCTAAATGA
>JBCAWW010000248.1:0-7468 GCA_038534415.1 Bacteroidota bacterium
ATATATAAAACTCTAGTGTCGTCACTAGCTGATTCATAGGAAAAATTGCATCTTTGCGCTATGAACCGATTCCTTATCCTCTTGGCAATCACGCTTTTGGCCCTAGCGTGTGGGGATGATACCGAGCCTGCTTCTCCGAGCAACCCATCTACCCAAAATCTTTTTCAAAAAATACCTGCTGCCCAAAGTGGCATCAACCACCAAAGTCAAACGCATCCACGCGATTTGACCGGCCTGCTTTCTGGGGGTGGGGGAGTAGCCGCTGGGGATATCAACCAAGATGGCTTGCCTGATTTGCTGTTTTCGGGTGGTTTTAACAATTGTAAGCTCTACCTCAATAAAGGCAATTTAGAGTTTGACGAGATTTCTGCGGCGGCTGGGCTAATCGATACCGGCCTCAATATGGCGCATACTGAAGGCGTCAATTTTGTCGATGTCAATGGCGACGGCTGGTTAGATATTTACTTGCTCAAAAACGGTTTAGAATATGGCGAACGGCGCAACACTTTTACCAAGTATGGCGCCAATTTGCTCTATATCAATCTTGGCGCCGAGGGCCAAGGGCAAAAGTTCCGCGAAGCGGGCAAAGAATACGGACTCGACATCATCGGCCAATCTACCGCGGCGCAGTTTTTTGACTATGACAATGATGGTGATTTAGATGTCTATATCGCCCAAACTCCGGGAGTGGGCTCTGCTTTTAGCTTTGCTTACTACAAAGGACGTCCGGCCAATCAGTGGTTGAGTGATCTGCTGCTCGAAAATGTCAATGGACGCTTTGTGGATGTTAGCCGCAAAGCGGGCATCCTATTTGAAAAAAATCTATCTCTGAGCGTATCAGTCAGCGATGTCAACAATGATGGTTTTCTCGACCTTTACGTTGCCAATGATTTCTTTGGGAGAGACTTTCTCTATATCAATGATGGTAGGAAGCGCTTCCGCGAACGCCAGGCCGAATATTTTAGCAAAACGGCCATGTCAGCCATGGGATCAGACTTCGCAGACTTCAATGGCGATGGCTTTGAAGACCTATTTGTGGGGGAGATGATGCCCGAAAAACATAAGCGCCAAAAGCTCAATTTGGTGCCCTTTTCGATCGAGATTTACGATCGCCTACTCGCCCAAGGACAGGCGCAGCATACTCGCAATATGCTGCAAATCAACCAGGGAGGTGAGCAGTTTAGAGATATGGGCATGTTGGCGGGGGTACACGCGACTGAATGGAGCTGGTCTTCCTTCTTTGTCGACGCAGACCAAGACGGCGCCTTGGATTTGTTTGTGCCCAACGGTATCAAGCGCGACATGACCAATATGGATTTTGTCAAACGCAATTATGGGGATACTTATACCGATATGGCCAACCCGCGTAAACAAAAGGGCGTCAATCCTGCTCAAGTGCCTTCGATCAAAACCCCCAATTATATCTTTCAAAATCAGGGCGACCTGAGCTTCAAAAAGCCTCCCGCCAATTGGGGGATCAATGACAAGGTACATACCCGAGGAGCCACTTATGCTGACCTCGACAATGATGGTGATCCAGAACTAATCCTCAACAATCTCGATCAAAAACCCATCCTCTATCAAAACTTGTCTCAGGAACAATCCGCGGCGCATTACCTCAAAGTGAGACTCAAAGGCAATGGCGCCAATACCTACGGTATGGGCGCTGTGGTCAAAATATATGTTGGTGCTAAAATGCAATCCCGCCGTATGAGCAACCAAAGAGGCTTTCAGTCTGGACCGGAGCCTGTATTGTTTTTTGGCCTCGGGCCGAACGCTAAAATCGATCGTTTAGAAGTAGATTGGTTGGGCGGTACGCAAAGTGTCATCCCTACGCCTCAGATCGATCAATTGCTGACGGTTTCTCAGTCCAGTGCTAAACCCAAATTGCTCAATAAGACCCCTCAAGGACTTTTTGCGCCCCAGTTTAGTAAGGCAACTAACTTCAAGCATCGCGAAACGCCTTACAATGATTTCAAGTCCCAAAGACTGATACCTCGTAAGTATTCAACCGAAGGACCTGCTATCGCGGCTGGCGATATCAATGGCGACGGCTTAGAAGATTACTTCGTTGCTGGCAACGCTAGCACAGCCCACTGGATCATCAGAGGGGAAGCCAATGGCTTGGATAGTCGCTTATTTAGAGCGATTCCCAACTATAAAGAAGATGGGGAGGTGCAAGCTGTCTGTCTCTTCGATGCCAATGGCGACGGACACCTAGATGCCTATCTTGCAAGAGGTGGCAACGAATTTGCCAAGGACGATGCTCGCCTCAGCGACCGTCTCTTCCTCAACGATGGGAAAGGCAAATTGTATTATAAACCCGACGCCCTACCGAGTATCAATAAGAGTAGCCATTGCGTACTGCCCCACGACATTGATGGCGATGGCGATTTGGATCTCTTTGTAGGCGTCAACATTGTGCCGGGTGATTATGGTGCCATGCCTAGCTCTTATCTCCTCCGCAATGATGCCGGAAAGTTTAGTGATGTGACAGAAGAGTGGGCGCCAGAACTCGAAGATATCGGTCGGGTCAATGAAGCACTTTGGACCGACTTTGACCAAGATGGCGATCAAGATTTGATGCTAGCAGGGGAGTGGATGCCTTTGAGTTTTATGCGCAATGAAAATGGTAAACTCCAAAAGTCAAACTTTTCTACTTTAAGTCATTCTCACGGATGGTATCAGTCTTTGCAGGAAGCCGATATCGATGGCGATGGAGATATGGATTATGTGGCTGGTAATTTTGGCCTCAATACGATCTTTAAGCCCAGTCGCAAGCAACCCATGACCTTATTGACCGCTGATTTTGATCGGAACGGTAGTCTCGATCCGGTCATTTTTCATTATACCGCCGGGGCGAACGCTCCTTTCGCTAATCGAGATTTGTTCTTGACCCAAATGCCCGAATACAACAATCGCTTCTTCACTTTTCAGCGTTATGCGGAGGCAAATTGGCAAAATCTTTTTACCCCAGAGCAAAAGCAGGCGGCTCGGACGGAGCAGGTCTTTGAACTGCGTTCGCTTTGGGTCGAAAATCTAGGCAGAGGAGAGTTTCGCTTACATCCACTGCCCAATGAAGCTCAATTGTCTCCTGTTTATGCCATTGCTAGCGACGATTTTACGGGAGATGGAAACCTTGACTTGATTTTGGCTGGTCAATTCAAAGGCAATCATTATGAATATGGTGCTTTGGATGCTTCGCAGGGAGTGTTGCTTGCTGGAGATGGCAAAGGGGAGTTCAAAGCCCTTTCTGCCGCAGAAAGCGGTATCAATTTTCAAAATGAAGTAAGAGACATCGTCTGGGTGAAGCGGACGGATCGTCCCTTCATGCTCGTGGCCAATAATGATGGACCATTTGAATGGTGGCGGATGCAACCTAAGGCATCAAACTAAGACGATCCCTCACCAAAGCGCCTAATTCTTTACCCTGCTGCAATCCCGTATCGCAGCCAAAACGGTAATGAATCCCTCCCAGTATACGAGAATTGGCTGCTTCCTCCGCCGCCTGCCAAAAATTGTCAAAAGTACGTGGAGGCAAGGCAAACTGCACATTGGTGGTATCCGTAAAGCCAAAGTTTTCGCCATGTTCTTCCGTCAATACTGTCGCGGCTACTCCCGAAATCAGACTATGCGCGCTGGTGTATTCTGGGAAAAGAGGACTCTCTAGTTTGGGTCGCCAATCAGGATCAATATAGCGGTTGATATAGGTCTCGGGCCTGATCAAGTCATAAGCAAACTTCGTGTCCCAAGCCGCCATAAATCCATCGGCAATCCCCATCGCTAACTTGGCATAAATGGCACTCGATTCGATCAAGCTGAGACCTCGCTGCTGACAAGCAATCTGATTGATTCCTATCCAATGTCCGCCAGGAGTATTTTGCTTGCGTACCTGCATCACGTGCCCATCTACTTTCAACGGTCCCGGATTGCAATCCCAATAGACAGCAATAGCTATATCCTTTTGAGTCGCTTGATCCACAATCGATTTGATCTCCTCGGCGGCCTGGTAAAACTCACTGGCTGGGCGTTCACTGAAAGTGAGGTCCAAAGTCTTACGAAACTGAGCCGTAGAATCCATGACAAATGGTTGTAGCTGATACCAATATGGCTCTAAGGCCTCTCCATAGGTTGGGGGCGTAGCTTCCCATGAAGAAGGCTGCTTTTTGGTTTCATAACGGGGCATTTTTCGCGTTCGGCCGTAGCCGTCTCTATCCGCCCTTGCCTTGATCGCAGTACTGAGTTCCTGGGCCCAAAGCGTGGTCTGCTCATCCAGATTGCCGATGACGGTAAGGAGCTCTGTTTCGATAGAGTCGATCATGTGATAGCGGTATACTAGGTGGCGGGCTGCTTCGCAGAACGCTTGTATCATGGCCTGATCCCACTGAGCGTTCTCCGGAGGAAGAGGCGCTTCCCAATCCTGCACAAAGGCGGTAGTACTCACAAAGTTGCTATCTGCTGCTTGGAGTGCTTCATAAGCGGCTAGATTGGCATAAGCGTAGATACGGCTCGCGACCGGCGGCGGAAAATTGTCTTCCGAGATGGTTTCGATCAATCGCCGGTTGAGACGATGGATGAGGCTAGGATCATAGGAAGTAGGCTTTGAAGCAGTATCACAAGCCACAAAGATCATCAAACAAAGTATGAGGCTGAGCCAGGCTTTTATTTTCATAGACCTAAATTAAGGCCTGGGAGAGGGATTTGGAAAGAAATTGATCTCTCTTTGCGTTTTGGAGAGCAACTTTGAGCGATTTTAGTCCGGATATTGCAAATTTATGGCGTAATCTTTGAAGCATCCTAAATGCTTGAACCTGATTTTATTACGCACATCTAAACTGGAATGAACCATTGCTCATTTACCTATTCTTTACTTGTAATCTTATTTTTTGCTCCTCATGCTGTTCTCTTCGCTCAATCGCTTCCCACCCCCAATATCATTGAGGTAAAAGAAGATGACAGAGTCGCGACCATTTACTGGAACTCCAAGACCCAGACTTATTCCACTGCCTACGATCCTGATAAACAAGCTGGCATTTCTAGCTACCTGATCGAATGGGGGAAAGAAAGTGAAGGGTTTACGAATTCGACGGTTACGCCTTATCGGGCGCATATGATCCAGCCATTGGAGCCCGGATTTCGCTATGTCGCGAGAGTCTACAATCTTGACAATTACGGTCATAAGTCCGCGCCCTCAGCTACGGTGACTTTTGCACATGACGACACGCGAGTCAACGCAATGCGAACTCGTTTGAACGGTTTTTTTGATGATATGAATTATCCAATGGGGGCTTTTCCCGAAGAAGATTGGAACCAGGCCTATTCTGCTTGTACGGCTCAACCCAAATTGAGTCAACATATCAACAGTCAATTTCATGGTCATAATGTGGTCGCTTCTGGGCATTGTGATAGAGGGATTGCTAGCTCTCGTTTACGACATCCCTTTGATTTTAGCGGCCGTACCGGAACGATAGAGTTCGATCTTGACGGTTCCCAAAAAGCACGGCAATTTTGGTATTTAGACCTTACTCCCTTTTCTCGTAAAAGGGATCTCGGAGGGCATGTATCCCTTAATTCGACTGCTCCTGCTCAGGCAGATCCGCCCCATATGCTGCGTATTTTAGAGAGGGGAGAAAAAATCTTTGTTCAATTGGCTGATGCGGATGGCAATCTCCAAAATTTGCCCAATCTCTACCGCAATAATGCTTGTGGCAACTTACTGACGTACTGTCCGGGTGAAAACCTAGTGCCCTTGATCAATGTCCGCAGACATTGGAAAATTGAGCTTTCCAAAACGGAGATTAAGATTTTTATCAACGATATACTAGTGGTCGACTGTAGCTTGATAAGCACTGATAGTCCCAATGGACTAAGCTATGAGGTCGCCCAGATCAATTGGATCTTATTTTCCTACAATACCACTAAGGAAAATATCCTGCTGTCTATGATTCATTGGGATAATTTTGGGATTGATGCGCCTACTGGATACGCTCCAAGCACCAAAATCCACAATTATACAGATGGACAACTAGGCAGTGAATCGGGCCGGACTGGCAATGAGCCAAGTGTAGGCATGACCGCTAGCTTGAGCACTCCTGGGGTGAGCAATATCCCGATTCCTGATCCTATTGTAGATTTGAATGGAGACCAGCCTCTCAAGGCTGAGTTGATGTTTACCATACAAGGCGGGGACTATAGCTGGACAACAGATGATAGTATCCAAGTCAATGGACATACCTATATGTTGCCTAAGCCTAGTTCGAGTATCCCAGGGTTTGCCGATGAGGATTTGATCAATAGCATCCGTCCTCATTCGGTAGTATTGCCGATTGATCCACAAGATCTAATCAGTGGGAATAATGAAATCAAGTTTTTTCTATCGAATCCGCGCTTACTCAACATTCATATTGAGCTCAGTTTTCCGGTTGGCCTGGCACCGACTTATAGTCCTCCTTCACTTATCTATCCTGACCATGGTATGAAATTGATGGGCTTTCAAACGCCTGCGGCAACGGTCGGACCCGGTATTGTCTTTAATGAGATCGCAGGGATCCCTTTTTGGCAGAGCGAGTTTCAGGAAGAACACAATCCGAGAGCGGGAATTGAACTGCAATATGTCAAGCAAAGTCCAGTATCAGATAGTCTCGCCCTCAGTATTGGAGCAAACTCTGTCGCTCAACTCGCGGCAACTGGCAAGGCCAAAGGGATTGCGTATTATGAAATATGGATCGACAGTATCCCTGTGAAAACAGTTTGGGTGAATCAAGAGCAAGCTATTGCCGGCTTTCAGCATGAGTTTAAGATAAACCTAAATGATATCCCCAATGGTAAGCACGAACTATTTATTCAAGCTTATGATGTTGAGGGTAATGCCTCTCAGTTTGATGCCTTCTTAGCACATGCTTTGCCCGGAGAATACATCCCCGTCATTATTGACATTCAAAATAATGTGAGTCTGGCTGTCGAGTACACTTATTTTAATGCTTATGAATATCGAGGCGAAGTCGCTCTAAGATGGGAAACTCAGGAAGAGATAAACAGCGATTATTTTTTGATTGAGAGAAGTCTTGATGGGCAGCTCTTTCAAAAGATTGGCAAAGTGCCTGCAAAAGGTACCGAAAGTCAATATGCTTATATCGATGATACTAGCCCCAAAGGGAAGCTATATTATCGTCTCAAGGAAGTAGAATTTGATGGAAATTATAGCTATTCAGAGGTGAGAACGCTTAGGCTTTCCGACAAGCTAAGTTTTGAAGTGTTTCCTAATCCTGCTAAGGAATTTGTTGAGTTGAGAATAAGCGTTCCCGGAACGGAGAGCTATGCGATAGCCTTGACAGACCTTACAGGCCGCCTAATGCAATCAAAAAAGATTGCGACCAATCCTCAGCAAAACGCCATTTATCGGTTTGAAATGGAGGATTTAAGTAGGGGTGTCTATGTAGTCAGTTTGAGGACCGAAAACAAAGTCCTG
>JBCAWW010000249.1:0-7406 GCA_038534415.1 Bacteroidota bacterium
ATCACTCACTTGGAGAGCATGTTATTTTTAGCTTAGTATGAAAAGACTCAGCCTAATCCTCCTGCTTATCTGTGCCGTGATGGCATTGTAAGTGCCCCTTAATTCTTGGCGAAAGTAAGATCGAAGCGGAAGGGCAAAATCCAATCTTTTATCGAAAGTGGAAATTATATGCGGGTTCCGCAGCTTAAGGAACTGGCGCCCACTAGCCGCCTGAGAGAGAGCAAGTCGAAGACTTTGGTATTGTACGGAGAAGATTTTTTTGCCTTAAAGCCAACGCAGAGGTGCTTCATGAGGGGATTTCCCAATCCAGATTACAGTCATTTGAAGATGCCGCTCACTTGATTAAGCTTGAAAAACCCGATCCATTCAACCGAAAGCTTAAGGCGTTCCTGAGGGAGTAAGTTCGCGTCTCGTGTCTCTCCAGCCTGCCGCCAATTGAGCCGAGAGTTGCTGCGCTAAAGCTTGGCTATCTCCCACAATATTGCTGCGTTCATGAGGATCATTGATTCGATCATAGAGCTCTGCCTCGACAAATTCACCTTTTTGACCACTCTTATGATCCCAAGTATACCATTCGATATAATGATATTGAGCGGTATTGATGCTGTAACCCATATAACGCTTGCCATCAGCCGAGACCTTCGGTCTGCGATGAAACTGGCTAAATGCAGCCTGCTTCCAAGGACGCTCTGGATCTGATAACAAAGGCACAAAGCTGCTGCCTTGCATATAGTCCGGTATCGGTATGCCCGCCAATTCACAGAGAGAAGGAAAAATATCAACCAGTTCGGTGATGGCTTCCGTCTCGACTCCTCTTGATTCTTGAGCAGGATAGCGGACGATCATCGGTACTTGTAAATCGATATTATAATTGGTCATTTTGCCCCAACTATTATGCTCACCAAGTTTCCAGCCATGATCTCCCCAGACAATGATGATGGTGTTTTCGTAGATATTTAAGGCCTTAAGATGCTCAATCAGCTCTCCCAACAAAGCATCGACATAGCTCACACTGGCATAATAGCCATGTTTCAAGATCCGCGCCGTATCCTCATTCATCACAAAGTCAGAAGTCGGGTGGCCGATATGTCCAAAACCATCATAATGCCGCAGCTCATACATAGAATTCATCGTCCAAATAGGCGCCTCTTCTGGGATCTTTGGATTCGTAGCCAGTGGGATTTTGGTGGGATCATAGAGGTCCCAATAGCGCTTGGGAGCCACAAAGGGTAGGTGAGGTCTAAAAAAGCCAAGTCCCATATAAAAAGGCTGCTCCATTTTGGCCAGTCTGGTCAGCGTCCTTTTGGTGAGTTCGTTTTGAGCGCCATCATAATAAAGGCTGTCATGCACATCGGCAGCTTCCCAAGCCGGGCCGGTATTCCAACCATCAGCATAGCGTATTGGCCTCAACTTTAGGAGCGAATCCCGTTTGATTGCCTGTGATTGTTGTACTTCCTCACTGATGTAAAAAGTTTCTCCATCGCGGCCTAGCCATTCGGCTTTGAGGTATTGGGCCGGCCTGAGATCGGGCTCATCCCAAGAGACCGAATCTGGCATGTAGTTGTGAAAAATCTTCCCAAGATTGACGGTATAGTAGCCATGTTGGGCAAAGTATTGGGGCATGGTCACCGTCGCAGGATTGATCTCTCTAAACTTATCCCCAAGGTGCCAGACCCGTGTCGAGTCAGGCCGGAGACCCGTCATCAAACTAGCTCGCGAAGGCGCACAAACCGCAGACTGGCAAAAAGTCTGTTTGAAGGTCATACCTTCGCTCGCCAATCGATCTATATGGGGTGTGATCGCAATCGTATCTCCATAAGCGCCCAAGGCTGGCCGTAAATCATCGATAGAAACAAATAATATATTGGGAGACTGCGGTTTTGGAGCTTGCTCACAGCTCAAGCTAAAAAAGGTAATCAGGCCTAGGCCAGCTAGCAGATATCGGAGATTATACATCGGTCAAGCGTAGAGAGTGAAGCCTTTAAGTTAGGGTTATTTTGGTTTTTAACCGCTTCGCGGAACGCTCATTTTTGAGGGCGCAAGATGTGGCGCCGCTACTTATTCGAATCCCCTTGTGGGTGAGCCTTGAAATCGAGATCCAGATTTGGCCATTTGATAAATTATGAGATTTCTTTGGGCCAAGCCAAGAGTAGAAGCGTTCTGCGTAGCAGCAAATACTAACTGATCCAAGCGATGATCTTTTGCCATAAACTCCTATTCTTGTGTTCCAAGCGAGCTACTGCATTGATGATTCCTTGATCATCAGCCTGATAACTAAGCGCTTCTTGATAGTAGGCCAAGGCTTGCTCATCCTTACCTTTTTGCTCGCAGATATTGCCCAGAGCAAAGAGGACATTTACGTTAGAACGTTCATTTTGGGCCCTAAAGGTGGGAAGGACAAGGCGTAAATTCTGCTCTGCTTCAGCGTAATTTTTTAAATGAAATTGAACCATACCTTTGGTGCCGTATGCATGCGCCATATGGGGACTGATTTCAGTAAATAGATTGGCATATTTCAGGCCTTCGGCGTGTTTTTTAATAGAAGTGCTAAAATTTGCCAATACGAATAAAACTTGAGGTTCTCCCGGATAATTTGCTCTATACTGAAGGAGTAATTTTTCTAGCTTTTCCGGCTCGCTTTGTTGAGCATTGATCTTCTGGTAAAAAGTACTGATTTCGTCACGAGTCATACTCGGTCCCCAATCTTTTTCTTCTTGGGTACCTTGAATAAAGGGCAGCCATTCGTCCTCCCTGATCAGTTTCCCTTTTGATACTGCCTCTATAAACTCTTTGGGTGGCAGATAGCCATTCTCAACAATGTATTCATAGATCATCACCGGAGCAGCATAGTTGACAGCTTGGTGTCTAAAATGAATTTCCCCATTACCTATCGGATATTGGGTAAACAAATCTGGGATGTTTGCCTGATAGTGTGCCTTGATTTCTGGGTCTTTGGGGATAATATTGTCATGAAAACCTCTTGTGAAGCAAACCAATTTTCCGGAAGGCTCTTGGACTATATTCATCAATTTGATAAGAAAATCACTAGGCACAATTCCTTTGTTAAAGGCTACCTCCTCACCTAGCCAACCTACACTTAAGGTGGGGTGATAAGGGGTCATGTCTTGGGAAAAAACTAAATCAGGAAATTCTGGCATTTTGGTCTCTTTTTGGCTTATGGCTGTTTTCTACTGCTCAAAACTACTCAAGATAAGCGTTCTGCGCAGCAGCAAAAAAAATAAAAATCTCAATCAGCCTGCTGCTCATTGGGCATCTTTGCTTCGATTAGCTTGATCAACTCCGTCAGCTTGGGGCGAATCATATGGTCATGAATCACGATAGGGGAACCCGCAGTCTGCAATAAGGAATTTGCCATCTTGGCCTTCATGCCAGAAAGGGTATTGATGAGGGTTTCTGGATCGTGGAGCTGGATGACCAGTCTGCGGTTGATTGATTTTTCTTTGTATTCTAGGCGGGCGATATTTTCCCACGGGATAAGACCGACTTTGAAGGGGGAAACATGATCGTAAAAGCCTTTTTCATCAATGATGATCGCAGGGTTTTGATTGAGCAAATGCCGCAAAAACCTCACCGCTTGCCAAATAAAGATCCCGCCAGCAATGAGGTATAAGAAAAATCTTAAGGAAATAAACTGTCCCGTTTGTATGGTCGCCCACATATTGGGAATCACCCCCCAGAGATAAAAAAGGGAAAGCCCGATCATGAAGAGGGGCATATTCCTACTACGCTTGATTTCAGTTTTCATGGTTTTAAGGCAGAAAATTGTGTCTTAATATTGACTAAGCTGATCTGCTGCGTTTGGATACTCCCGTGCTGCTGAGGAGTGCCAGTCTCGATCGCTTATTCGAGTACAATATGGGGTTTTTGCTGCTGTCAGCATAATAGAAATTACTAGGCCAACCCAATTCGAGCAGAGAATGACAAGTTTGGCCCAAGCCCTCCCGCTGCGCTCTAAGTCGGACAATAATAGTATCTTAAAGCTCGTAAACTGAGTGCTATGCATGACGAAGACCTTCATCTGGAATCCTACTTTCCCCAAGCATATCAAGAGCTAAAACGTCTGGCTTTCTCACAGCTAAAGTCAGAACGCAGCAATCATACGCTCAATGCGACGGGGCTAGTTCATGAGGTTTATCTCAAACTGGCCCGGCAACAACAGCAGCTATTTGAGTCAAAAGGCCACTTTTTTCACGTGGCCTCCCTCGCCATGCGTCGAATTTTGGTCAGTTACGCTCGCCAAAAACAAAGTGAAAAACGCGGGGGGGATAAAATCATCCTGACGCTCGAAAATCAGGAAGTCAGCCACATGACTACCTACGAAGACATCCTCCATCTCAACGATACCCTCAAGCAATATAAAAGCCTCAGCGAACGAGGGGCAAAAATCATTGAATTCTGGTTTTTTGGGGGCTTCAAGCAAGAAGAGATCGCCAAGATTTTGGAGATATCAGAAACCACCGTGAGACGAGAATGGCGGCTGGCGCGCACTTGGTTAAGTGTACAACTCAAAGAACAAGAATCATGAGCCAGCTCGATCCGGAAATTTGGGCGATAGTCTCCGAGCAGTTTCATGTCCTGGTGGACCTATCGCTTCTTGAACAGCAGGACGCTATCCAAGCGCTACAAAAAGAGCACCCCAAAGCGGTCGCGCCTCTCCTCAAATTGTTGCAGGCGGAGTCTGCTCCCCATCCCGTTTTGCAAACCAATCCTACCCACCCTTGGCAAATCACCGAGGATAAAGCTTTGGTAGGCACTGAGATTGGGATTTATCGCCTCATCGAGCATGTGGGAAGCGGTGGTATGGGTTCTGTTTTTTTGGTAGAGCGCAGTAGTACAGATTTTGAGCGTAAGGAAGCGCTGAAACTCATTCGACCCGGCGCTTTGGGAGAGGAAGCTGAGCGGCGTTTCAAGCAGGAACGACAAATCTTGGCCAATCTGACGCATCCCAATATCGCTCGCTTATACGATGGCGGAGCTAGCCAAGCGGGGAGACTTTACTTCACAATGGAGCATGTGGAGGGGCAAGACATTATGAGCCATCTCGAGTCTCGGGAGGCCGGCCTTGCCGAACGCTTAGCCTTGTTTTTGCAAGTGGCTAAGGCGATTTCCTATGCACATTCGCGCTTGGTGTTGCACCTTGATCTCAAGCCTAGCAACATTATGGTGACGGCGGAGGCAGAGGTCAAGATTTTGGATTTCGGCGTCGCCGAACGCTTAAACGAGGCAGATGTTTCCTTTTCCACCGAACTGTCTGAAACTTCTCATCGATATACCCTGGCCTATGGCTCACCCGAGCAATTGAAGGGTGAGCGTTTATCTACTCAGTCAGACATCTATACCTTGGGAGTCTTGCTGTATCAGATTTTGGTTGGTCAATTGCCCTTTAACTACGATCAGGATTCTCTACTAGCGTATAAAAAAAGGATCTTGACCGAGGAGATCGTTCGCCCCAGCGAAAATCCTTCATTTGCTGCTCCTGATATCAATACTGCCAAGCTCAGCGGAGATTTGGATGCCATCGTCATGCAATGCCTCAGTAGAGAGGCCAATGAGCGCTACGCCTCGGTAGAGGTGCTGATCAATGATATCGAAGCTTACCAAGAAAGTCGTCCGATTTCTCTGCGAGAACGCGATAGTTGGTATGCTTTGCGCAAATTTGCTAAGCGTAACCGTGCTTGGTTATCGGCGGTGGCTGTAGGCCTGATCGGATTGCTAACACTGGGTACTTACTATACTTCTGAGTTGCGTATCGAACGCAATGAAGCCCGCTCTGAAGCCAAGAAAAATGAACAGCTACTCGAACTAGTACAAAACATATTTTTAGAGGCAGACCCATCGATTGCGCAGGGAGATACGCTGACGGTCTATGATCTAGTCGCTCAAGCCAGTCAACGTTTAGATGCAAGTTTGGAAGGACAACCCGCTCTGCAGATAGAGTTGTTGCGTACGATTGGTCGGATTGCCCTTGGGATCAATGATTATGCAAGGGGAGATAGCATATTGAAAAAGTGTCAAGCGATTTTGGCTCAAAACCCAGAATTGCAAAACGGGATATTGCATGCCAAGACATTGGAATTTCAGGGGGATGTGGAGTATGCATTGGGTCAATATGCTGAAGCCAATCAAAATACCCTCAGTAGCTTGAGCATGATGCAAAAGCTGGGCAAAAAAGACAGTGAGTTATATGATCATCATCATCGTTTAGGGAATCTCTACATCGAGCAATCGATGCCTGTAAAGGCAGATTCTTTTTATCAACTAGGCCTCAGTGCACTTTTGGCGAATGAGAATCCTGATCAAGAAGCAATCGCCTTTTTGACCCACGCAATAGGCGCCTTGAATCGAGATATTGGCAATTTTCCAGAAGCGGAAACCTTTCTCAAGCGTTCACTAAAGGTGAAAAAACAGATCTATGAGGAGCCCCATTCCGAAATTGGCTATACCTTAAACAATCTTGCGAGTCTTTATTATGATCAGGGACAATTTGATACCGCTTTGGTATATGCGAGAGAAGGTTTGCATCAACGACTAGCCACTTTGGGAGATGCGCATATCGAAGCCGCCGCTAGTTATGGCAATATGCACCGGATCTATGAAGAATTAGGTCATGCTGATTCGTCATTGATGATGATAAAAGCTTCGGCAAGAGTGATCGAAAAGCTTTTTCCAGAGGCCCATCCGTATCGTATCGCTACTTATTCTCAAATAGCCGGCCATCATTCATCGCAAGGCGATTATGCCAAAGCCGAAGCCGCTTATCGAGAAGGAATCGAAATGTACACTGAACTGATCCAAACCAACGACCAAAATTCCTACGCTTTTCAAGGCGCTTTGATGTATCATGGATTGGCCGTCGCGCTCAATCTGCAAAGAAAGTATGAGCAAGCACTGCCCATCGCGCAAAAAGCAATGGTGTATGAGCGCCAAGTCAATCAGGCCGAAAGCTTGGCCACGGCGGTCAAAGAATCTACCCTTGGCTATGCCTTAGTGGGCCTGGGGCGTTATGCGGAGGCCAAACCACTTTTGCTGCATTCTCAGTCTATTTTGTCGGCATACCCAGAGCGATATGCCGGTCCGATCCAATCCAATAGGCTCAATCTAGAGACCATCGAAAAGCATTTGTCTCCTTAGGGGAGTGGGTTTTACCGCTTCGCAGAACGCTTATTTCGAATTATTTTCTGCTTCGAGGCATTGCCTTGGAGCTAGGCTTTACTTATCGCTGTGCGGAACGCTTATCTCGAAATATTTTCTGCTTCAAGGCATTGCCTTGGAGCTAGGCTTTACTTATCGCTTCGCGGAACGCTTATCTCGAAATATCGTCTGCTTCAAGGCATTGCCTTGAAGAGATCGGTCGAGCACGCGGCTGAACTCAAGTCACAGGGAGG
>JBCAWW010000250.1:0-7403 GCA_038534415.1 Bacteroidota bacterium
TTTAATTGATTAGGATATACAATTTGTCTTATTCAGTTACATAATGGGTCACTTTTGATGAGCTGAGGTTAATCAATAATGCTATTATCTCTTAGCCAATCAGTGATAGTTTCATAATAATTATTACAAGCTTGCCAGTTAAATGCCGATAAATCTTCTCCAAAGGCGCAGCTTTCACATTTTTGCAGACTATGATTGCACTGTTCGAAAACCTTAGTAGTGAGCTGAGCGTTCTGCGAAGCAGTCCCAATCGACTGCTCATATAAACGCTTTGTCTTGCGCCAATCAACTTGCGAATCCTTCTCGCCAAACAAAGCTAAGACTGGGCATTTTATTTGGTGTAAAACTTGGTCAAAATCTTCAATATAAACCCATAGGCCGCTTTCTTCATCAAAATATCCTTTGCGGGTATAGTTTTGTATTTCCTGTTGGTAAGCTAATCTAGCTGCTGGAGTAATCTCTTTGATAGCAGTGTAGTTGAAGAGCTTTTGACAAAGGCTATCCTCAGTTAAGGGTTTCACAGCAGCTAGGTACTCTTCAAAACTAGCCGCTGTGCACTGAGCCTTGTGAGCGGCTAACCACGCTTGATGTAAGAGATCGGCTTCTGCTCCCGTTTTGCCCGCGATAATCAAGTTTTCGCGCAAGAGGTAGCCATAGTTTTCCTTATCGTCGGTACCGCTAACGGATATCCAGAAGTCGATGGGAAATTGCTGGTTGATCAAGGGACAAATCCAGCCTGCGCGACTAATGCCCCAAAGGCCAATTTTTTCGTAACCTGCTACTTTAAGGCGCTTGATTTCCTCAATGGCAGTCAAAGCCTCTTGGGCCGAATTTTTTACGGGCTGCTGGGCGTCAAAAACTCCCTTGCTTTTGCCACAGCCCATCTTATCCCAAAGGACGACTGTAAGGCCTGCGTTTACAAAATGGTCTCTTAGTTGAGAAAACCACTGCCCTTCGACAAAATCAGTCCGACCATAGCCTGGTATGATGATGACCAATGCTTGCGGGTTTTGACCTTCCGCCTTTTCGATAAGACCGCTTAAGGTTTTGTTTTCAAACTCAAATTCAAAGGACTCCGATACTCTTTGCCCCAATACTTGAGTACTGAGAAAAAAGTTGAATAAGAACAGGGCTGTACAAAAAACTTTCATTTTCATATTAGACGTTTAAGGGGATTTCTTTGTCGATCGCGATGCGCTCGTTTCTGCATTTTTGAACTCATACAGCGCATTTTGATCTACATAAAGATTAATCCCAGTTAAAGATGGTCTAAAGCCTGTTCATCTATATTACAATATCGGTATATATATGTTTCTCTTGGACTGCTTTCCCCCAGATTATAGTGCATTTATTTCTCTCTCTCTTTTGGGGTAGGGTATTCAGTTTTTGGTTTGTCTTACCACCAAAATTGGACAAAAAGATAGTTTACTCATAAGGTTTAAATTGGTTCTAGTGTGTGTAGTAATGGAGGAGGAGCCCACGGCTCCCCTCTTTTTTTTATATCTAGACCTTATCAAAACAAAGCCTACTTTTACACTATGAAAGTACTTTACACTCTCTTACTTCTGAGTTGTTGTACCCTCCTTTCAGCCCAAGACCTATACACGATCAGTGGGTACGTACAGGATGCGGAAAACAGCGAAAAACTCATCAGTGCCAAAGTTTATGATAGCCGTTCCGGTAACGGTGCCCTCACCAACAACTTCGGCTTTTTTAGTCTGACCTTGCCTGCAGGCCCTGTTTCTCTAACAGTAGCATATGCTGGCTATAAGCCCTTTAAACTCGAATTGGATCTACAACAGGACGCCGAGTTTACCTTTGATCTTGAGTTTTATAGTACGGATGAAGTAACTATTGTCGCCGAAGAAGTCGAGCGGATTCAAGATAGGACGGAGATGAGTACGATTGATGTGCCGATCGAGCAAATCAAACTGTTGCCTGCGCTACTTGGTGAGGTAGATGTGATCAAAGCGATCCAGCTATTGCCTGGCGTACAATCGGGCAATGAAGGTACGACGGGACTATACGTTCGCGGAGGCGGACCAGACCAAAACCTGATCCTACTCGACGATGTACCTTTATATTATGTGAGTCACTTGGGCGGATTTTTCTCGGTTTTCAATGCTGATGCGCTTAGTAGTGTAAAACTCGTAAAAGGGGGCTTCCCCTCTCGTTATGGTGGCCGACTTTCATCAGTATTGGACATTCGTATGAAAGACGGTAATGCTGAGAAATTTCAAGGGGAAGGTAGTCTTGGTCTGATCGCTTCTCGTATTTCATTGCAAGGCCCAATCATCAAAAATAAGACTTCTTTCATGGTTTCGGCTCGCCGGACCTATCTAGATTTATTTACTCGCCCCTTGACCTCGCTGATTACCCGTCTGCAGTCTGGTGGTGAAACCAATGCCTCTTTTGGCTATTATTTCTATGACCTCAACGCCAAAGTCAATCACAAAATCTCCCACAAAGACCGCTTATTATTGAGTCTATATATGGGAGACGATCGCCTGGGCCTCAGTTTGAGTGATCAATTTGGCGATCCCGGCTCTCCAGATTATAATGCATTTGCAATCCGAAACACCAATGCATGGGGAAATCGTCTTGCGGCCCTTCGCTGGAACCACATCTGGAACCCCAAACTATTTAGTAACCTCACCGCTACCTACACCAATTATCGTCTCAAAACCGATAGTGATATCGAAACCGAATTTGACAATGGCGCTGGTGGAGTAGAATCGATCAATGCGGCTTTGCGTTACCGATCAGGTATCAGAGATTTTGGGGCTAAACTAGAATTTGATTATTACCCCAATCCGCAGCACGACATCAAATTTGGGGGCAATATCACTTATCACACCTTCACACCGGGCTCGGCTGGATTTCAGATTAGTGTCGGAGATACGGCATTGATTGATACTACCCTCAATAACCAAATCCAAAATACTTGGGAGAGCTATGTGTTCGTCGAAGACAACTTCCGATTAGGGAGCCGCTTTAGTGGTAATGTGGGCCTTCATGCTTCTTTTCTGCGGGTCAACCAAACAAGTTATCCGTCCTTACAACCTCGATTGTCGATGCGTTATCTCCTCTCCGAGGACGTTTCTATCAAGGCATCTTATGCGAGGATGACGCAATTTTTGCACCTGCTGGTAAATTCAGGCACTGGGCTGCCCATAGACCTTTGGGTACCCGCTACGGATAAAGTTCCGCCTCAAAACTCTTGGCAGGCCGCTGTGGGCATTGCAAGTAGCTTATTTGATGACAAATTAGAGCTCACCGTGGAGGGCTACTACAAAAAGATGTCCGGACTCATTGCCTACAAAGAAGGGACCGATTTTTATATCGGCTTAGACGGTAGCGACTGGCAAGATCGGGTTGAGACCGGGGGCGAGGGCGAAGCCTATGGAGTGGAAATCCTTTTGCAAAAGAAAAGCGGTAAGACAACAGGCTGGATAGGTTATACCTTGTCATGGAACAATCGAATCTTTGAAAACCTCAATCAGGGCGATGTCTTTCCTTACAAATATTATCGGAGGCATGATATCAGTATCGTGCTTGCTCACCAGCTCAGCGAGCGAGTGAGTTTTTCGGGCACTTGGGTTTATGGTACTGGCAATGCGATTTCGCTGCCGAGTGGAGGTTATACGACCTTGCCGGTGAGACCCAATATCAATCGTGGTTTTACGCCCCGATTTGGTACTTTTTATCCCATGCTCAATGGACAGCAAGGCGTCCAACTCTATGAAAATGGTCGCAACGGCTTTCGTATGGAGGCATATCACCGGATGGACTTAGGCATGAATGTCAAACGTCCTACGAAGTGGGGCTCTCTCACTTGGAATTTTGGCGTGTACAATGCCTACAATCGCCTCAACCCCTATGCCTATTTCATTGGCTTTGATGACACCCAAACTTTGCCAAATGGTCAAGCACAACCGGCTCTGATCAAGCTATCACTGTTTCCTGTCATCCCTTCGATCAGTTTGAGTTTTAAGTTTTAGTCAGCTTCGCAGAACGATTATTCTCATGAAATCATTACCGATATATCTCCTATTTGCGACCATGCTTGGGCTCTTTGCTTGCCAAACTACCCTAGATGTGCCGCTACCGCCGCATGAGGTCAAGATGGTCCTCAATGCTTTTCTAGAACCCGGCGAACCCCTCGATCTCTATCTTAGCCGTAGCTATGGTCCACTAGAGATTCCTACGATAGAAGAAATTTTAATCTCAGATGCCGATGTCCAAGTCAGTATTGATGGCCAAGACGTAGGTGCCTTTGTCTATCGCGATACTGCCTTCTTTCCTGGTGCGACTGGCAACGATGTTTCAGGCAAATACTTCAACGCTACCATTCCTCAATCTGGCCAAACCGTATCTGTCAGTGTCAGTCATCCTGATTATGACAATATTACGGCTAGCACATTGATCCCCAATCCCATCAATATTGTAGATGCTAGCATCGATCAATACATCCTTCGCGAAATCTTTCCTGATGGTACTGGCCGTTTCCAATCTTTGCTCAATCTCACCATTGATGACCCCGCCGGCATCAACAATTACTATGTGGTGGATGCAGACATTGAGTATGAAGACCCAGACTTTCCGGGCCAGCCGCTGAGAGCTTTTGCCAATGTGCAAGGAGTCGCTCGCCTTGGCGATCAAGGAGTCTATACTACGGATGGCACCCTCTTTGGCGATGAAGATTTTGATGGCCAAACGGCAACAATTCAGTTGCTCTGTGAGTTACCCAATTCATTCAATGATCCAGCTCTGATCAAACCACTCGATATCAAGAAGATATTTATTTATTCACTTTCTGCAAGTGAAGACTACGCTCGATATCAGCTCAAATTACAAGATCAGCAAGGTGGATTAGGAGGAATCAACATTCTACAGGCGGAACCTGTAATCGTCTATTCTAATATCGAAAATGGATATGGAATTCTAGGGGCTTCAGTGGCTGCCTTGGATACAATTTTACAGTAGGGTAAAGGCCTGTTTAGATTGTTTGAATAATCATACACTCAGTACGAAATATCGTACCTTGAGGAGGTTATACTTATAAGCTAACATATGAGACTTACTTTACTAGCCCTGTGTATGGGACTGCTTTTTGCCGGTTTCGATACACAAGCTCAAGCCGTTTGGCAAACCATTGACAAAACCACAATACCCAGTTCTCTCAAGCAAGAACTCCAGCCCAACAAGTCCCAACTATTGGCCCTGGATCTGCCTACAGTGCGTCAGGCTTTACAGCAAGCTCCGCATGAAAGCAGTATGTCCTTGTCTCAATCCAACTTTGTGATTGCCCTGCCGATGGCAGATGGGCAAACCCAAGATTTCCGTTTGCTCGAATACGATGCCATGGAAGCTGGATTAGCCGCCAAGTTCCCTACTTTTCATACTTATTATGGAGAGGCGGTCCATGATCCCTATCTCAGAGTGAGAGTAGATATCACGGCCAAAGGCCTGAGAGTGATGGGAACTTCTCCAGATGGACAGTGGTTTGTTGATCCTTACGCCCAAGGCAATACGGAGTTTTATATTGCTTATGCCAAGGCAGATTATCCCGCTCCTAGCGATTGGAGCTGCGACTTTGAGGAATCTTTTGTCCGTCCTGCAGATCACGATCATTCCACTCACTCTAGAGCTGGTGATTGTCAATTACGCGTTTATCGCTTGGCGATGGCAGCACGTGGAGAGTACACTACTTATCACGGCGGGGTGATCGGGACTATTGCGGAGTTTGTCAACGTACTTAACCGCCTCAATGAGATGTACGAACGAGATTTGAGCGTTCGCTTACAGCTAATCGCCAACAATGACCTAATTATTTACCCCAACGCGAGTACGGATCCTTACTCCGGTGGCACGGGTGCCAATTTAGGGCAAAACCAAAATAACTTGGATGCTGTCATTGGAGCTGCCAACTATGATGTGGGACACGTGGTAGGTTCTGGTGGTGGTGGCGGTGTTGCGACCTATGCCAGTATTTGTGTCAACGGCCTTAAAGCGAGAGGAGCTACCTCCCTCGGCAATCCAACCGGTGATCCTTTTGTGATCGACTACGTGGCGCACGAATTGGGACACCAGTTCGGCGGCAGCCATACCCAAAACAACAATTGTAATCGGGTAAACGCCGCAGCTTATGAACCCGGTAGTGCTGCTACTATCATGGGATATGCCGGTATCTGTTCGCCAAATGTGCAAAACAATAGTGATGCGATGTTTCACTCCTATAGCATGTTTGAAATGCAACAAACCATCCTCGGTAGTTGTGGTGTAATAGTCGCTTCTGGCAATACTGCCCCCACTATCGATGCAGGTGCAGATTATATCATCCCTCATTCAACACCATTTGTGCTCACAGCCGAGGCCAACGATCTCAATGATGATCCTTTGACCTACTCTTGGGAGCAATATGACAATGAGATTGCTACCATGCCTCCTAGTGCTAACTCTACTGTGGGGCCAGCTTTCAGAACTTATCTGCCTACGCCTAATCCTAGTCGGACTTTCCCGCAGCTACTTACGATTGTCAATAATCTTACCCCAACTTGGGAACGCTTATCTGCGGTAGCTCGAAACTATAATTTTAGAGCGACTGTCCGCGACAACGCTGCCGGACGCGGTTGCACCGCAGAGGATGATATGGTATTAAGCGTTCATGGTACTGCAGGTCCATTTGTAGTAACCTCTCCCAATACTCCGGGGATCTGGCCTGCGGGTAGTATCCAACCAGTAAGCTGGAATGTGGCGAACACAGACCTTGCTCCAATTAATTGTCAATTGGTAGATATTTACCTTTCTACTGATGGCGGCTTTACTTATCCGGTCTTGCTCGCCAGCCAAGTACTAAATGATGGCTCTACTCAGGTGCAAGTACCTAATCTTCCTGGGACTACGAACCGAGTAAGAGTACAAGCGCATGACAATATCTTTTTCGATATATCTAACCAAAACTTTACCATCACTGCTGCGACTGCACCAGCGATCTATTTTAACATGGATCCCGCTTACCGCCTACTTTGCTCGCAAGATAGTTTTGAGGTTCAGATTGCCTTAGACGGAATGGGCGGTGTCATGAGTCCAGTAAACTTGACGGCTACTAACGTTCCCGCAGGGGTAACAGTCAGCTTCTCCAATACTCAGGTGAGTCTGGCTGATACCGTCATGGCTAGGTTTGCGGCTTCCTCAGGAGTCGCTCCCGGTATCTATCCGATTATCATTACCGCTGACAACAGCAATGGGGTGATTATTAGTCAAAGCTTTGATTTGGAAATCAGTGCGGCAAGTGTTGCTACTGCTCCTATTATTGCCTTACCAGGTAACCAAGCAACTAATGTGGTTACGGAGCCTACTTTTATCTGGCCGCACTGATTTCCAAATCAAAGCTTTGACTA
>JBCAWW010000251.1:0-7399 GCA_038534415.1 Bacteroidota bacterium
GACCTTCTAAACGGTCGTCTAGGTGTAGCTACCTTTAAGGTAGACAAAGTAGTTGCTATTGATGCACCTACCTCCGCGATTGTACCTGCAGGTCTGCAATATCAGACAAACCTCTATGTAGCGATGTCTTCTACTGCTATCAAACCTAAGTTCTCTTCGAGCAACGGTTCTATCAAAACGGCTGAAGACGGAAACTCTGCCCTTCTTACAATCCCTGCCAGCGGTAGTGTGATTCCTAAAAATGGCAAAGAAGGTATTCAGAAGTATACCGCCAGTATTCAGGTACCTAAAGCCACAGGTGGTTTTGATATCCTGCCTGTTGAAGGTCAATTTACCGTCCGTAAACCAGAAATTGTTATTACCTCCGCTGCTATCCAGGTACTATACCTACAGTGTGGTAATGATGTGAATATTGACGTACCTGCTTTGGGCGACCAGTACAAGCCTGTTATTACAGCTTCTAGTGCTCAGGTTATCCCTAGTAAGAGCGTCGCAAAGAAGTTCCGTATTGTTCCTACTGCCAAAACTTGTAGAGTAACGGTAAATAGTAACACCAACGGACAGAAGATCAAGATCGGTGATGTGGATTACAAAGTGATTCGTCCTCCCAAACCGACCATCGATATGGCTGTAAACGGCAAGCCTACCAGCGGTGCCACGCCAGTTCCCAAAACGAGTCGTGTACAGGTTCGTCTTGTTCCTGATTCCGACTTTAGATCTAACCTACCGGAAGATGCGCGCTACATGATCTCTAGTATCGATGTACTTGCACAACTTTCTTTAGGACCTCCAACTAAGGTTAACTCGGTTTCTGCTTCCGGTAAGGACGCAACCAAGGCAATCGCAGTATCTTTGGGTACTCAAGTGCGTCAGGCTCGTCCTGGTACTAAAGTCTACATCCGTATCAACAACATTTACCGTATCAACTTCGCTAACAAACGCGTTGAAGAGAAGTTTACCGAAGTTGAACGTATGCTATCGATCGTAGTTAGATAATATATTTCAGACGCATCATGAGAAAGTACGTTCTTGTTAGCTTAATCTGTGTCCTGTTCTCTGTTGAGGCACTGGCACAAAACCCTCCTCGTATCGAGGACCACTTCTGGCGTAGAAAGGTCGTAAACCGTATCGATCTAAACGAGAAGATTAACGCTCCCCTGATCGACCGGGAGAACAAATTCTACACCGACAATAGTCAGTATACTAGTAAGAGTGGACTGATTATGGCTCTTTTTGATGGCCTTAAGCAAGGCAAGTTCGTGGCTTATCATCCTGATAGCCTGGAAAAGCCGCTTAGTTACGAAGATGTATTGGCTCGTATCCAAGAAATCGAAGGTAGCCTATCTGGAGAAGATGATTTCGACTCTGGTTTTGATGATGGCTTCGGCGATGACGGTGGAGACGGCGGCGGATTCGACGACTTCAGTGGTGAAGACGAATGGGGCTTTGGCGATGATGGCTTTGGCGACGATGGCCTAGGTGATGACCTTAGTGGTGGTGATGATCCATTTGCTGCTGGTCCTGCCGACGCTGGCGCCGAATTTGATTCTGCTCCTTTTGAAAATGTAGTTCACTTCGTTGAGGATCGCATTTTTGATAAGACCCGTTCTGATATAGTCTATGATATCCAATTCATTGAGATTATCTGGACTGATCCAGGAGAAACTTTGCCTGAGAAACCATTATGTACTTTTGCTTATAAAGAAGTGATGGAAACGCTTGATCAGGCTCAATGGAAGAATCGTTTTAACGATGCTGAGTACAAAACTATGAAAGAAGTTTTCGAAATGCGCCTCTTCCACAGCTTTATCATCAATGTTTCAGGTGTTGGTGTACAGTCTCTTCCTGAGGCTGAGCAACGTCGCCAGAAGCTAGTTGAATTCGAGCACCATCTCTGGAGTTACTAAGCAGTACTTAAGAGAATGAATATAGGTCCCATCTTCAGATGGGACCTTTTTTTTGTGCCTTTACGTATCTTTTGGGTTCTCCTGTATTAAGTAAATAAAACCCGCATTAGTTGTTTTACCCCCTTCGGGGAACGCTCAGTTTGGTAGTGATATCCATCAACTACCCTGAAATAGCTATGCACTTTATTTGCTAAAAAACAGGAGAACATTATGGCTGGGAAAAAGCTAAACAATCGGCAAAAGATGATCAATATGATGTATTTGATCCTCACTGCGATGCTCGCGCTCAATGTGAGTTCAGAAACATTGGACGCCTTTCTGACCTTTCACGACCGACTGTCAGTTTCGGCAACTGACGCAAACCGGGCTAACCTTAGTTCCATTGATTATATCCGTCAAGGGATAGAAGACGAAATGAAAAATGAAGGAAAAGACGCGAATAAAGGTTTACTCGATACCTTGAATCAGATCAGAACTAGAACTGATCGTTTGGTTAACCTCATCAATGCTCACAGTCTCAAAATGACTGAAATTGCTGATTTTGATCCTGAGACGAATTCCTTCAGACGAATTGATGAGTTAGAAGAAAACTATCAATACTGGATGGGCAAAGATGATGAAGCGGCAGAGCGCCGTGGCAATGGAGCTGCTTTCAGTTTGCGAGATAGTCTTGACTCATACTTTCGCTATGTCAGCGAACTCCACAATGCGTTCGTCGCAGACTCACAAGCAATCCCTATCAAGCAAATGCTTGACCCTGAACCTACCGAAGAAGATGCGGGTAAGCGATGGGAACAATATACCTTCCAAGGACCAGTAGTAGGTAATCTCGGCGTGCTTGAATCGCTAAAACTGGAAATGTATCAAGAGGAAAAGAGATTATTAGATCAGCTCCAAACGCGTCTTCGTGATTATGTTTTTGTACCTGATAAGGTAATGGCAATTACGGCCCCTACGGCACGAATCGTTCCCGCAGGGATGCAATTCGAAACTCAACTCTTTGTCGGCATGTCTTCCACCCAGATGAAACCTATCTTTCAGAGTGGTTCTGGCCGTATTGAGCTAGAAGAGGGAGGTAATCAAGCTACTCTTAAAGTCAAAGCGGATGGGAGTCGTATCCCTGCTGGGCAAAGCCAATACCTTCAGACCTACACCGCCACCGTCAAAGTCCCCAAAAGAGATGGGACCTATGAATTAATGAATATTCAAGATCAGTTCATTGTCCGTAAGCCAGAAGTGGTGCTGACCTCCACGGTAGTGCAAAATCTCTACCGCCGTTGTGCAAACACTGTCAACATTAATGTGCCCGCTCTCGGCGACAATTATGATCCCGTTATCACTGCGAGTAATGCTCAAGTACGGACGAGTGGCAATAATCGTACTCGATTCTTGATCGATCCCAATGGACGAAAAAGTACGATCACTGTAAAATCTAGAACCAACGGCAGCATAATTGAAATTGATCGATTGTTATACAACGTCATCGCGCCTCCCAAGCCTGTCATGCAAGTCAAAATCAATAATCGGGAATACAATGGCGTTTCTGACATCCCCGCAGCTAGTAGGATCAGCGTACAATTATTAGCTGATGGCGAATTCAAACGAATATTAGAAAAAGATGCTCGCTATGGGGCTCAACAAATAGTTGTAAAGCTTAAAGATAATCTTGGTCCAGCGAGGGTGGTCAATACTATCCCAATAAATGGTTTGCTAAGTGAGTCTGCCAAGCGCGTGATCTTAGGTACAGAAGCTAGCCGAGCTCGTGCCGGCTCCAAAATATTTATTACTATCGAGGGCGTTTATCGCCTCAATTATAGAGGCGAGAAGATCCCCGATAAGCGCTTGAGTGAACTAGATAGAACGGTTTCCTTTACGGTCCGGCGATAAAATATTTGCGATTACTGATTCATTCCCCCTTTCTGACTTCCAGATTGGGGGACTTTTTTTTGTCTGTTTTTAGACTATTAAGGAGATTCTAATAATCATTCTGCATTTTTTTTACGTAAAATGAGTATACGCAATTCAAAAGTCCCCGATATGAATACTCTAGCTGCCACAGTGCCCCAAGGTGTCCTTTACTTTTTACCGATGATGTATATCGCATGGTCTGATGAGGTCTTAACCCCCACAGAGTTGAGCGTTATCCATAAGATCATTGATAAACAAAGCTGGCTGACTGCCGAAGAAAGAGAGACCATCGCTAGTAGGCTCGATCCTCAACAACCGCCTAGCCCAACGCAAATGAAGGCTTGGCTTCGACTGATCAAAGGCTCTGCTGAATTATTACCAGAAGACTCTACATACAGTATGTTGGAGCTGAGCGTTCAGCTAGCTGATCTCGGTACAGAAGACCAAATCAGTCGTTACAAAAACCCGGAGGCACACGATGCCCTCATCGAATTAGAGGAGGCTTTGGGGATCAGGACTTATGAGGCCGTAAGAGAATTATTAGCTGAGGGAGAAAAACCGCCCCGAGCTGAAAATGAATATAGCTTTACCCAAGCGCGTTTCGATATCGCTTCTTTGCATACTTTGCTAGAAGGACCGGAAGCGGAGCTGAAACAAAAAGTTCGAACCCTGCTTGCCGATCCGGTATTTGACTATCACCAGATCAGTATGCAGAAAGAAGAATATCGTGAGCAGGTGCTAAATTGGATGCAGCATCTAGCAGATCAAGGATATGGGGCCCTCGCTTTTCCAGAATACGCGGGCGGGGCTGGTGATATGGGCAAATATATCGCCGTATTTGAAGTGCTCGGTTATCATGATCTCAGTTTATTGATCAAGTTTGGCGTTCAATTTGGATTGTTTGGGGGCAGTATCGCTGGTTTAGGAACTGAACGGCATCACAAAAAATATCTGCCTGATACAGCTTCATTGGCATTGCCAGGTTGCTTTGCGATGACAGAAGCCGATCATGGCTCCAATGTGCGGGATATCGAAACGACTGCGACTTATGATCCTGAAACCCAAGAGTTTGTTATCAACACCCCCCATCACCACGCTCATAAAGAATATATCGGTAATGCCGCCGCCCATGCTCGTATGGCAACGGTCTTTGCGCAATTGTATACAGGCGGGGAGAATTATGGGGTGCATGCTTTAGTCGTCCCGATTCGAGATGAAAATGGAAATCCTATGCCGGGCGTTAAGATTGGCGATAGTGGGCGCAAACTCGGTCTCAATGGAGTAGATAATGGCCGCCTTTGGTTTGATAATGTAAGGGTACCATTAGATAATCTATTGGATCGCTTCGCGACCGTGAGTGAAGACGGGACCTATGATAGCCCGATTGCTAGTCCGGCTAAGCGATTTTTTACCATGCTGGGAACGCTCGTAGGAGGCAGAGTCTGCGTGCCACTTGCTGGCCTTAGTGCTGCCAAGTCTGGTCTAGCTATTGCGATTAAATATGCCGCAAGACGTCGCCAATTTGGCCCAGCAGGTAAACCAGAGACGCCTTTATTAGAATATCATAGCCATCAGAGACGTCTATTCCCTCTCTTGTCCAAAGTATATGCCTTGCACTTTTCGCATCGCTATATGGTCGAGCGTTATCTGGAAGATAAAGCCGAAGATGCACGCGAAATAGAGGCGCTGGCTGCGGGCTTAAAATCGGTTTCCACCTGGCATACTACTAAAGTACTGCAAGAATGTAGAGAAGCCTGTGGGGGAAATGGGTATCTCTGGGTCAACCGCCTTGCCGACCTCAAAGCAGATACGGAAATCTTCACCACCTTTGAAGGTGATAATACGGTATTGCTGCAATTGGTGGCAAAAAGTCGCTTGTCTGACTTCAAACAGGAGTTTAGTTCAATGAAGTTTTGGGGGCTACTCAATTACCTAGGGAGCCGTATCGGTACCGAGATTAGTGAGCGAAACCCGATCGTCAAACGCAATACCGATGTGGAGCATCTGCGTGATCCTGAATTTCAGCTCAATGCCTTCCGCTACCGAGAAGAAACCTTAGTGCGAACGGCTGCCCAAAGACTCAAACATCGTTTAGATGAGGGGATGGATTCTTATGCCTTCATTGCTGTGCAGACTCATTTATTGACCATGGCAGAAGCCTATATTGACCGTATTATTCTAGAGCAGTTTTTAGTAGCTATCGATAAGCTGGAAGACGGTCCTAACAAAAAAGTCCTTAAGGATTTGAGGGATCTATACGCACTTTCAGAGATTGAAGCCAATCGCGGCTGGTATCTTGAACAAGGCTATATCGAGGCGCCCAAGTCTAAAGCGATCCGAAAAACTGTAGATCAGATTTGCTCTGATATGAAATATGATGCAGTTTCGTTGGTAGATGCGTTTGGGATTCCTGAAGCTTTATTAGGCGCTCCTATCGCTCGTCCCAAGTAAAGAAATATATGTCTCAAGCTACTGCTGATCGCTTACGTGCATTGGTTGAAAAAAGTGCCCATCTATTATTGGCACTGCCAGAACAAGGTGTCCGTTCACGCCCAGCGCCGGGCAAATGGTCTCCGATCGAATTGGTCGGACATCTGATCGATTCTGCCTCCAATAATCATCAGCGCTTCCTTAGAGCCCAGCAGCAAGACAATCTGGTCTTCCTAGGCTACGCCCAAGATGATTGGGTCCAACAGCAAAACTATCAAGAAGCTGATTGGCAAGAAACTGTATCTTTTTGGCGTGCTTATAATCTCCATCTCGCGAGAGTGATCGAACATATTCCGGTCGAAATCTGTATCAAAGAACACTTAGAGCACAATTTGGATCGGATCGCATTTCGCACCGTACCAAGAGGCTTAAAGGTGACCTTGGCCTATTTTATGAATGACTATGTCGATCATCTGCTCCATCATCTAAAGCAACTTTTACCAGACTTCACCGAAGATTCATGATTTTGTAGTGTGAATTTTTCATATATCTTGAAGTGAATATGAACTTTAAGGAACACTACTATGACCAATGAATCTACTAAAATCCCAACTTGGTTTTGGGTCGTCAGCTCGATAGCCCTCGTCTGGAATTTGATGGGCTGCTTTGCCTACTTAGGGCAAGCGATGATGACAGAAGAAATGATTGCTGCGCTTCCTGATGCCGAACAAGCTCTCTATCAAAATATCCCTGCCTGGGTAACTGCCGCTTTTGCAATAGCTGTATGGGGCGGGGCAGCTGCTAGTTTGTTGCTCTTGCTCAAACGCAAGATCGCTACTCCTATCTTTATCCTCTCAATCTTGGGGATCATCGCTCAGATGAGTTACAACCTATTTATGAGTGAGGCTTTAGAAGTTTTTGGCGCCACTGGACTAATTTTTCCGATTATGACGCTTTTGATTGGGCTAGGGCTGATCTATTTCTCCCGTTTTGCGACGCAAAATGGCTGGCTGAGATAATCCATTACAAATACTCACTTTGCAAATACGTATCCGTAGGGATTTCCTGCGGATACTTTTTTTTGTGGCTTTTCGGGACAGGATTTTAAGAGCTTAGTATCAACAACAAAAAAGTATTATGAAATGCAAACACAT
>JBCAWW010000252.1:0-7390 GCA_038534415.1 Bacteroidota bacterium
CCAGCCATCACTCAAAATCAAAACGATGGTATTTTGATCGACTAAGCGTTCACCGAAGGTGTCCACAAAAGACTTAAGACAAAAGCCAATCCGCGTCCCTCCCGACCAATCATTGACATTGTTGGACAACTTTTCTAAGGCATCCGTAAACTCACGCTCACGCAAAGATTCGGTAATCCGCTGTAGTCGAGTACCAAAGACAAAAGTCTCTATCCGACGGTAGACATTTTGAAAGGCAAACAAAAACTGGATCAAAAATCGGCTATAAAGATCCATGGACTTACTCACATCACAAAGCACCACCATTTTCATTTTGCGCACCCTACGCCGGCGGTAGGCCAGCTCCAAAATCTCCCCGCCTCGCCTTAGGTTGAGTCTTAGCGTTCGCCGCAGGTCAAGCTTTTGTCCTCTTTTAGCAGCTCGATAACGACGTTGATATTGAGTAGCTAGCATGCGAGCAAATTGTTGAATCAGCTTCATTACCTCACTCAGTTCCTCAGTCCCAAAAGCACTAAAATCCTTATGAATGAGCGTCCCAGTGGCACTATAGGTAGCCAATGATTGCTCCTCTTCCTCCTTATTGCCATGTAGCCAACTTTTGAGAGCCTGTACACTAGGGGCTTTTTGCTTGGGTTTGGCCTGCTGCTTTTCCTCTTTACCGTCTTTGACTTTCGCATCTACGGCACGTTCCAAATTGCGCCAGTACTCCTCATAGAGTTCATCAAACTTGAGTTGATGCCGCCGACTCCGGGTAAGGATCGCCCGCAGACTTTCTCGCAATAAATCAGGATCCTCAGGCGGAATAATCGCCATTGCTCGTAAAGCGTCCGCTTCCTCCGCAGGGCCATTGGGTAGTCCTTTGGCACGTAGGTAGCGACAAAACTGTACGATATTAGCGCTAAGGCTCGTTTTGCGCGTAATGAGGTTTTCGGACTGAACCGCCATCTATTCTAGCTTAGAGATCACACCCGTCTTTTCGAGTAGCTCCGAAAGCGAAGTCTGTGTATGGCGAATATCTTGCCAGTCTTTGAGGATTACGCCGAGCGTGCTTTCCACGATTTCGGCATCTAGGTGATCAAAGTGCAGAGAGGCGAGAGAAGTGGCCCAATCAAGGGTTTCTGCGATTCCCGGTACTTTTTCTAGTCGCTGCTCGCGAACGACGGCCATAAAACGGCAAATTTGTTCGGCTAGCTGCTTATCGATACTGGGGACTTTTTGCTGGACGATGGCCAGTTCTTTTTCATACTCAGGATAGTCAATCCAAAGATATAGACAACGCCGTCGCAAAGCTTCTGATAGCTCTCTAGTGCGATTGCCCGTAACGACCACATAAGGGATGTGAGTCGCCTCAATGGTCCCAATCTCGGGGATAGAAATCTGCCAATCAGAAAGCACCTCCAAAAAGAAACTTTCAAACTCCTCGTCGGAGCGATCGATCTCATCGATCAGCAATACCGGGGACTTATGGTGGGTAATGGCCTGTAAAAGCGGGCGTTTGAGCAAAAACTCCTGCCCAAAAATGGTTTTCTCTTTCTCCTCTAGGCTTCGCTGGCTGCCTTCATCCATTTTGAGGTGCAAAAGCTGGCGCTGGTAGTTCCACTCATACAGCGCATGAGTAGCATCCAGTCCTTCGTAGCATTGCAAGCGAATCAAATCGGTATCGAGGGCTTGGGCCATTACCTTGGCGATTTCGGTTTTGCCGACACCAGCAGGGCCTTCTATCAGCAAAGGTTTGCGCAATTGCATCGCCAAGAAGACTGACATGACGATGGATCGTTCGGTGATATAGCCTTGGGAGGCAAGCATCTTTTCGATGCGACTCAATTCTGGATGAGAGATCAAAAGAAAGAGATTTGAGTAAAAAATTATGAAAGCGCGGACCTAAAGCCCGCGCTTTCGAAAATATTCTTGCTGTAGTATTGAGTATTAAGTACTTAGTATCTAGTACCGAGACTTTGATGGTCTGTCTACTTTGTACTTCATACCAAATACTAATTGGCAGCAGCGTGCAAGGTCTTGCGAGCATAGACCCTTGCAAGATGCGTTCGATAATCTTCGGAAGCGAAGTGATCGCTCATCACACTTTGCCCACTAGCCGCATGAGCCGCTGCCGCTTCAATGTTTGCCTTATCAGCGGCTTTTCCATTTAGGGCAGACTCGACGCCCGCATCACGGAAAGGAGCTGAAGAGACGCCATTGAAGGCTACTCTTACGTCATCGGTATTGCCTCCGGGCATCATGACCGCACAACCCACAATCGCGAAACGAGAGGCTGGTTGCATGAATTTCATGTAGGCAGATCTTGATCCCGCAGGGGGTACCGGAATTCGAATTTCCGTTACGATTTCGCCTTCATTGACCGCGGTGTAATAGAGCCCTTTAAAGAAGTCTATTGCAGCTACGCTACGACTCCCTCCCTGACCGAGAATGACAATAGAAGCACCAGTGGCTAGCAAAGTGGCTGGCCAATCCGCCGCGGGATCGGCATGGGCAATACTCCCTCCGATGGTACCGCGATTGCGTACCTGCACATCACCGATCAATTTACCGGCCTGAGCCATTACGGGAAAATGCTCCTCGATCAAAGCATGAAAAGCGACATCAGAGTGAGTTGAGTTTGCGCCAATGGCGATCTCATTTCCCTCTTGTCTGATATAGCGCATGTCTTTCAAATGGCCGATATCGATCAAGTGTCCGGGATCATTCAGTCTGAGCTTGAGGGTAGGAATCAGAGAGTGCCCTCCGGCTAGTATTTTCGCCTCATCTCCGTACTGGCTAAGCATACCCAAAGCCTCTTGTACACTGGAAGGACGATGATATTCAAAATTATTTGGAATCATGTTAGTTTGAGATTTTAAGCTTTACCGTTACCATTTTGCATTGCACGCCAGACACGCTCCGGTGTCATCGGCATTTGTACATCACGTACTCCAAAAGGAGCCAAAGCATCCATTACCGCATTTACTACGGCAGGGGTAGAACCAATACAGCCTGCTTCCCCCGCACCCTTAACCCCTAGCGGGTTGTGTGGACAAGGCGTTACCGTACGGTCAATCTCAAAACTAGGTAGGTCATCTGCTCTCGGCATGGTATAGTCCATATAAGAGCCATTCATCAGCTGACCTTCCTCATCATATATAGCACCTTCAAAGAGCGCCTGTCCGATACCTTGGGCGAGACCACCATGGATCTGACCATCTACGATCATCGGATTGATCACATTACCGACGTCATCAACGGCGATAAAACGTTTCAGATCAACCTTACCCGTATCTGGATCTACCTCCACCACGGCGATGTGAGCGCCAAAGGGATAGGTAAAGTTGGCGGGATCGTAGAAGCTCGAGAAGTCCATTCCAGGCTCTAGGTTAGCCGGATAATCGTGAGGCACATAAGCCGTCAAAGCAATGTCACCAAAGCCGATTGACTTATCCGTTCCTTTTACGGTCCATTTTCCTTCTGCATACTCAAGGTCTCCCTCGGCCGCTTCGAGCTTATGAGCCGCGATTTTGGCGCCTTTATCGAGCACTTTATCGATACTCTTCATGATAGCACTCCCCCCTACTGCAAGAGAGCGAGAGCCATAAGTACCCATCCCAAAGGCCACCGCATCAGAATCACCATGAATGATGTCGACGCTTTCTAATGGAATCCCCAGCTTATCAGCAACCACCTGAGCGAAAGTAGTTTCGTGGCCCTGGCCATGCGAGTGAGAACCCGTATAGACACTTACCGAACCAGTTGGCTGCACTCTTACTTGAGCAGACTCATAAAGCCCCGCCCGAGCCCCTAGCGCCCCTACTACGGCCGATGGAGCGATACCACAAGCTTCGATATAAGTAGAAAAGCCAATTCCTAAATAGCGACCATTCGCACGTGCTTCAGCCTGCTCTTTCCGAAATTGCTCATAGCCCACCATTTCGACTGCGCGGTCGAGTACTGGGTGGTAGTTACCACTGTCGTATTGTAGCGCTACTTGAGTTACATAGCCTTCTTGTTCGACTCCGTCGAACGCTGGGATAAAGTTTTTGCGACGTAGCTCAACTGGGTCCATGCCCATTTCGAGAGCCGAGAGGTCAATCATTCTCTCCAAAAGGAAAGTCGCCTCAGGGCGGCCAGCGCCACGATAGGCATCAACAGCAGTCGTATGTGTAAAGACTGCCTTTAGGTCAATATGGATTGCGGGAGTTGTGTATAGCCCCTGTAAAAGTGTACCATGTAGATAAGTAGGTACCGCTGGCGCAAAGGTAGATAGATAAGCCCCTAAATTGGCCAGTGTATTGATACGAAGGCCGACAATATTGCCCTCGGCATCAAAACCCATTTCGGCAGTGGTCTTGTGATCTCGACCGTGTGCATCGGTCAAAAAGGCTTCACTGCGTTCACTATTCCATTTAATCGGACGCTGTAATTTATTTGAAGCCCAAATCACCAATGCCTCTTCTGAGTAATGGAAGATTTTACTCCCAAAACCGCCTCCAACATCCGGAGCGACCACTCTCACTTTGTGCTCGGGAATCCCTAATACAAAGGCACAAAGTAATAAACGAGTGAGGTGAGGGTTTTGCGAAGTAGTATAAAGCGTATACTTATCATTAGTAGCATCGTAGCTCCCAATCGCCGCTCTGGGCTCAATCGCATTGGGAATTACCCGCTGATTGATAAAATCTAGCTTAGTAATATGATGAGCCGTTTCCATGGCGGCATCCGTTTTGGCTTTGTCGCCAAGCTCCCAATCAAAACAAAGATTGTCAGGCACATCATCATGTACCAATGGCGCTCCGGCAGCGGCGGCCTTACCGACATCTGTTACGGAAGGCAGTGCTTCATAGTCCACCACTACCAATTCGGCAGCATCCTTGGCTCCTTCCTTGCTTTCGGCAATCACCACAGCAACTGCATCCCCCATATGACGAACCTTGTCCTTCACCAAGAGTGGGTGAGGCGGCTCTTTCATGATATCGCCATTTTTGAAGTTGACCTGCCAACCACATGGCACGCCTATGACATTGCCGTCAGTATGGATATCAGCGCCCGTATAAACGGCTACGACATCAGCATGTGCTTCCGCTGCACTGGTATCAATACTATTGACCTTAGCATGAGCATAGCTACTACGCACGATCTGCATATGGAGCATACCCGGAAGTACGATATCATCTGTATATCGTCCTTTGCCGGTGAGGAATCGCTTGTCCTCGACACGTTTTACGCTTTTTCCGATGTAATTACCCATGACTGACCTCCTTTCCCATTTTTTTGGCCGCATACTGGATTGACTTCACAATGTTGTGATAGCCAGTACAGCGACAATAGTTGCCTTCAAGTGCATGTCTAATTTCGGATTCCGTTGGATTTGGATTGCGTTTGAGCAGATCCAAGGAAGCCATCATCATACCCGGGGTACAAAACCCACACTGGAGACCATGTTCTTCTTTAAAACCTTCTTGAATTGGGTGTAGCGCACTGCCATCAGCGGGGCTGAGGCCTTCTACAGTAGTAATTTCGGCACCATCAGCTTGCACCGCGAGGATAGTACAAGACTTGGCGGCTTCGCCGTCGATGTGAATGGTACAAGCGCCGCAGCTGCTAGTGTCGCAGCCTACGTGGGTACCAGTCAAAGCGAGGACATCACGTAAAAAGTGAACGAGTAGTAGTCGAGGTTCTACCTCTTTGCTATACGACTTCCCATTCACCTTAACATTAATAGGGATTCCCATAAGTTAAAAGTGAATTAATGATTTGTTTTGTAGTCCTAAAAAATTGCGGATAGAGTGTCCCGCATCAGCAGGATATAAAGTAATTAGAATATCCATTTTTGCCAAGCAGAAACTGGGCTTTATTTCAATTCAGACAGGTTCTTAATAAGATGATCAGGCTGGACGCCCAAATGATCGAGCGTTCCACCGAAGTGGTCCAACCAACAAACATGAAAGCCAAAAGATTTTGCCCCTGCGACATCCCAGGTATTGGAGGAAACAAAGACGATTTCAGAGGCCGCATAACCAAGACCTGCCCTCGCCATTTCATAGACAGCGGGATCGGGCTTGTATCGCTTGACTCGATCTACACTATAAATAGCTTGAAAGTAGGTTTCGATTTTTGAGTTTTGGACCGCAGCATTGAGCATGGCTTCATCTGCATTGGACAAAATGGAGAGATAGAAGCGTTCGGCGAGGCCGGGTAACTGAGAAAGTACTGTCTCATAAGCCTGCAACTGATAATAGCCCTGCACCAAGTCCCTTTTGACGCTCTCAGAAAAGCTGATCCCAAGCGACTCGCAAGCAAAACTCAAAGCCTCTGCCGTTACTGTCGAAAAAGGCTGATACTCTTGCATCAAAGCCCTTAACCATGTGTACTCCAATTGTTTGCGTCGCCAAATGGTATTGATAGCCGCTGCCTGATCACCAAAATGCTGGCCTAGTCTTTGGTTCAAAGTCCGGACATCGAATAAGGTGCCATATGCATCAAATAAAATCGCTTTGATCGAAGGGGGCAGCATAAACTTGAATTTAGAAGGTGGATTGTATTATTTCGGGCTAATGAAAATAAGTATAAATCCCGCAATAAAGCAGGCCTGTCCTGAGATGCGTTTGCTCTGTCTCGAAGCAAAAGTCTCGATCGAAGCTACCCAAACAGACTTATGGGCCAAAATAGAAGCCACCACCAACAGCAAGTCCGAGATGGCCATGGAGACGATCAAAGACATTCCTGCTATTGCCGCTTCGCGGAACGCTTATAAAGCATTGGGCAAGGCCCCTTCCCGTTATCGGCTGTCTGCTGAGGCCTTGCATAGACGTATCGTCAAAGGCACCGGACTTTACCAGATCAGCAATGTGGTAGAAATCATCAATCTGACTTCCTTAATTAGCGGCTTTTCGATCGGTGGCTATGATGCCGATAAAATTAAGGGAGATATAGCCTTATCATTGGGATTGGCGAGTGATGATTATGATGCTATCGGCAGAGGCAAACTCAATATTGAGAAGCTGCCTGTGTTTAGAGATCAGTTGAGTGCCTTTGGTAGTCCGACCAGTGACTCCACTCGTACTTGTATCACAAATGAGACTGGGCGGATTTTACTGATATTCCTTGATTTTGCTAGTGATGAGGCAGTATTTGAAGCCGCAGCGCAATGCCAGACGCTTTTAGTAGCGCACGCAGCCGCCACAGACGTCCAATTACACACGGTCCTTTGATCCCGACACACTTGATAGTTAAGGTGAGTTGCTTATTAGTCCGAAGTCGGAAATATTAAGCATGCATACTACTTTTATGCTGGAGAAAGATTTAAGGATTCTGACTTCCTGAAACTTTTTTCTTTTTAGACCGTGCAACCCTAGTGCAGCCCCCTTGTCTTTAACCCAAACAAAAACTGATTTGCCATGAG
>JBCAWW010000253.1:0-7381 GCA_038534415.1 Bacteroidota bacterium
TTGAAATCAGAATTGCGGCCAATGGCTCGGACGGCAAACTACATCTCGCTGCCAACGGCGCGGATATTACTTCTGCTATCGATGTTCCCAATACAGGAGGCTGGCAGACTTGGCAAACTTTGACCGTGACAGATGTGATTTTAGATGCCAGTGATACCAAGCTTCGTTTTTATTGTGATTCGGAAGGCTACAATCTCGGTAGCATGAAGTTTGTCCAAAAGGGCGCTACCACAAGCATTCCGGCAGCCTTTCAGTCAGCGATCACCTTAGACGATCAGACGGTAAAACTCAGTCTCAACAAGCCTTTGAGCGGTCCATTGCCTGCGAGTCCGGCTGATTTTTCCATCTCCGTCAATGGAACCAATGTGCCGATCACAGCAACAACACTGGACGCTAGCAATAGTCGGATCATCAATTTTACTGTCAATCATACCTTCAAAGCCAGTGAAGTAATCAAGATCTCCTATACAGGCAACCAAATCGATGCGACTGATGGTACAACCCTCAATACCTTTAGCCAAGAGGATGTTCAAAATACCATCGCGATTACGCATGCAGTACCAGGCAAAATCGAAGCAGAAGATTACTTTTTCCAAGTAGGCATCCAGTTAGAAAATACCAATGATACCGGCGGTGGCCAGAATATCGGTTTCCTCGATTCTGGGGATTATCTCGATTATAAAATCAATGTTGGGCAAAATGGTACTTACAATGTCGAATACCGTACTGCAGCCGAAAGCGAAATGGGCGCAGTGCAAATGCAATTGATCGACCCTACTGGAGCCGTTACCATCCTTGATGATGTTACTTTCCCATCAACTGGTGGCTGGCAAACTTGGACCAGTACCAATAGTGAACTGGATTTACCCGCTGGTGAACATCAACTGCGTGTAGTCATAACCCAGCCCCTCTTCAATATGAATTGGTTTGAGTTTAGCTTCTTGACAGATATTGAACGTCCAAAGGATATCGTGGAGTTCAAGCTGTTTCCTAATCCTAGTGAGGGCCTTTTTGAGTTAGAGGCCAGCCTTGCTGAACGCCAAAACCTAGAAATCATCATTTCAGATCTCATGGGGCACCAAATCAGACGCAAAAACTTGACAGAAGTGATCTCTGTCCAAGAGCGCCTAGATCTAAGCGCCTTGCCCAAAGGATATTACCTCCTGACGATGCGCCTCGAGGACGGCAGCATCTATACTCAAAAACTACTGATGCAATAGCCTAAGAGGATTCCTCTTAATCGAAGCCGAAGGACAAATGCTGTTCTTCGGCTTTTTTTCTTTTCTCTCTACTCAAAAAAAAACTTCACAAATCTGAAACTTTTTTCAATTCCTCCGTATATAAAATTTCTTACAGCAGTACAATCAATCTTTTTTACACAATAATGTTATGATTATTTATGGAACCTCTGGGGCCAAAGACCTGCGTGCGCAGCGTTTTCATGGTGTCGAATGCCCCAATTGCCAGACTCCAGACGCTTTGGAAGCTGGTGCTTACTCCCGTTACGCCCACGTTTACTGGATTCCGCTCTTTTCTATTGGCAAAAGTACCCAAACGGTTTGCACACATTGTGGTACTGAGTTCAAAACCAAGCAGCTCCCCTTAAACATGCAAAACCGTCTGACCGATATGAAGTCGGACATCAAGATCCCGATTTGGCATTTTACGGGTTTAGGAGTGATCGCTTGTTTGATTGCTTGGGGCGTCTTTCAGAGCAATCAAAATGACGCGGATAATTTAGTTTACATCCAAAATCCTCAAGTGGATGATTATTACGAAGTCAAAACTGATGAAGGCTATAGTCTCCTCAAAGTGGCCGCGGTTACTGATGATTCTGTTGCCCTTCGCTACAACGAGTATGTTACCAACAAACTTTCGGGTCTGGGTGATCTAAAAGAGGATTATCGCTTTTCGCAGGAAGTAATGATGCTTTCCAAGTCTGACTTACAAGACTTATTTGAGGAAGGTGAGATTAGAGATGTAGATCGTTAGGCCCGCTTCGCGGAACGATTGCACTTTGACTGCGCATGTAAAAATTGGATTTCATTCCCTCCCAGGAGGGATTTTTTTTGTACCCTATTAGGGTCTACTATCCAAGACGGCTTGAAAGCTCGCCTTTATGGCTCGATTAGAAGCGTTCTCGGAGAGAAGCACCTCCTCCATCGGGTCTTGTGCAATGTCATAAAATCGCCCATCTGCATAAAGCTTCCATTGCTTATCCTGTACCCAGCGAGCATCCGCAAACTTGCCCCACCGAGGCGCATAATGACAATAGATATAAGGACGCACACTGTCTGCCTGCCCAAGTAGTTGCGGATAAAAACTAAGACCGTCTAATTCAGGATCATCGGGACTATTTAGCCTAGCTGCCGCCAAAAGCGTCGGGAGAAAATCACTAAAATCAATCAGATTGTCATTTAACTGACCCGCTGCAATTTGCTCGGGCCACCAAGCGATCATCGGTACGTGGGTGCCGTCTTTCAGCGGATAAGCTTTCTGTCCCTTTATCTCCTCTCCTCGCCAACGACTACTTACATCTCTGTCGGTACCATTGTCGCCGATAAATAAGACGAGGGTGTTTTCTTGGCGATCTCGAATCTGATCTAGTAGTTTGCCCACCATCTTATCCATATATGCGACATTCTCTGCAAAGTATTTGGCTTCATTCTTTTGGTGCAAAGAATCGATGGCATACTCTATCTTATTATCTGGGGTAGGGCGAAATGGATCGTGAGTCAAAGCCATGGGGAAGTAACTCAAATAAGGCCTTTCATCGGCTGCCTGCATAAAAGCTTGTAAGAAGTCTACGAACACATCTGGCCCATAATCACCTTCTAGGACTTCGTCCTTGCCGTTTATATTCAAGTGGGGATCTTTAAATCTCGGTCCTGTCCGCTCTGTTAACTGCCAAAGACAATATTCATCAAAGCCCGCTTGTGGAGGTAGGCTGCCAATGCGCCCACTGATTTCTCTCTGTTTTTGGTTGCCATATAGCTGCCATTTTCCAGCAACGGCAGTGCGGTAGCCTGATTGTTGTAGGTAGTCTGCAAATGTGTTTTCACTCGAGTCTAATTGTCCGAAGGCAAAGTAGTTACGGTCGTTGTACTTACCCGTCATCAGTTGGACTCGTGATGGCGTACAGAGTGGGGTAGCATAGCAGTGGGTAAAACGCATGCCTTCTCTGGCCATTTGATCCAGATTGGGCGTTTGGTAAGATTCGCCACCATTGACAGTAAGAGTTTCAAAGCCAAGGTCATCTGCCATGATGAGGACGATATTTGGGCGTTCCGCGTCGCGGTAACGCTCCCACTCGGCCTCAATCTCAGAGATAGGGGGACTACCGTCATGCGTCAAAATACGGTACTTAGATATCAAGGTGTCTCCCGGATGTAAAACAAAACTATCCAACACCATAGGCGAAACGCTAAAATAGGGCATAACCGGATGGACCCTCACCGGCTGGGGGTGTCGAAAATTATCAGGATGACCCATAATGACCATGCCGACCGAATCACCAGCTACTTGCCCGTGAAAACTGAGCCATTCCGGGCGACTATGATTGGCTTCGATCCGGCCCTTACCTTCACTTGATAAAAAGCCTCCTTTTCCCTTTTTGCCGATATAGTTGACTTCTGCGCCCTCGAGCTGCTCAAAATGATGGTCGTTCCACTCTTCATTACCTCTAAAGCCTAAGCCTCCATATTTATACTTTTTGACGACTAAGCTGTCAGCGCCTGCTGGATAGAGGTAAGAATGAAAATCTACGACATTAAACTTCCCTCTTCGGGTCGCCTGCACTTCCCAGCGTTCGCGCAGCGCCACTATGGTATCGCCATCCTGCAATGCCAAGTGCTCTTGTACGCTAAGAAAGCCGGTATGAGTCGCATTTTCAAAGCTGTGGCTTATTTCCACGGCCCTAACTGTGCCGGTTTCTTTATGTTGGTTCCAAAAATCCGTAAACTTCCCGCGAAAGCGCGTATTGACCAAGGCAAAAAACAAGGCATGTTGATGCACATGGTCCTCGGGAAAAGGAGAGGTGAGAACGTTCCCGGAGGGCGTATAAAGAGGATGGATAAAGCCTGAACGCTGGTAATAATCGGGCAGACTATCGTCTGGATATTGGGTTGCTAGGTGATAGCGCAAGATATCTTGTCCATCGAGGCTAAGGCTGATGCCGGCTTCAGTTTCGGTGATTGCTGGCCGATTGGGACGATTCTTTTCCGTCTTAACGCAGGCCAATAATAAGCATAAGACGGGAACGGTTGTAAGGAGGATACGCATTGTAATCAGTTTGAAAAACATAATTTACCCCAAAATTCGAAAGAATGAGGATTGACCTACTACTCACTTTAGCGGACATCGAAAAAGAATTAGATAGTTTTTGGGCACTTTCCGGCCAAAAAATTCGTCTCATCAGGGATCACTATGACCGCAGCAAAGGTTCTCCAGTCTTTACTGCTGCCGGAGAATATACCAGCCGTGGTTGGACCGAATGGACCCAAGGCTTTGAATATGGTTCTGCTATCTTACAATTTGACGCCACAGGAGAAACCGAATTGCTTGAGTATGGCCGCAAAGCCACCTTGGAAAAAATGGCTTCGCATGTGGGGCATTTTGGGGTACACGATCATGGCTTCAATAATGTTAGCACCTATGGCAATCTCCATCGTTTGATGCGAGAAGGTAAGATCCCCCAAAATGACTGGGAGCAAAATTTCTATGAATTAGCCCTTAAGTTATCCGGGGCGGTGCAAGCCAAACGGTGGACCGAAATCCCCAGTGGAGGCTTTATTCACTCTTTCAATGGACCCCATTCCTTATTTGTAGATACCATTCGGACTTTAAGAGCCGTGGTCTACAGCCACCAATTGGGACACGCCATCTGGCAGGAAAACGATCAAAAAATCAATTTGCTAGAGCGTAGTATTTTGCATACCAAAGCTACTGCAGATTACGCCATCTTTTATGGAGAAGGCCGCGATACTTATGATGTGCCAGGGCGTACAGCGCACGAATCTGTCTTCAATACGGTAGACGGTGCATTTCGCTGTCCAAACGCTCAGCAGGGGTTTTCGGGCTTCACTACTTGGACTAGAGGTTTGGCTTGGGCCATTACCGGCTTCGCCGAACAACTAGAGTTTTTGCGCACGCTTGAGGAGGCTGATTTAGCCCCTTTTGGCGGCAAAGTCGCCATCGAAGCCTTTATGCTCAAAGCCGCCAAAGCTACCGCCAACTTTTATATAGAAAACACCGCTCTTGACGGCATCCCATATTGGGATACTGGGGCTCCCAATCTCCATCAATTAGGGGACTATCTAGCCCGCCCAGCGGAGCCTCATAATGATTTTGAACCGGTTGATAGCTCCGCTGCTGCCATTGCTTCGCAAGGTTTGCTCCGCTTGGGGCGCTATTTGGGAGGTATAGAAGGCCAATCCTTTTGGCAAGCAGGCTTGACCGTTGTAAAGCGTTTATTAGAAGCGCCTTATCTGTCTACTGATCCTGCGCATCAAGGCCTGACTTTGCATAGTATCTATCACCAACCCAATGGCTGGGATTATGTGCCAGAGGGGAGCAAGATCGCTTGTGGTGAGTCAAGTATGTGGGGAGATTATCATATGCGAGAGGTAATGCTCTATCTCACCAAATTGATTCGGGAAGAAGCTTATTACACCTTTTTTGGAGGATTGCAGCATGATTGATCTCAAGCAGCTCTGCGTACATACGATCAGCATGAAGCAGTGGTCCTTAGAGGAGTCAGTGCAAGCGTTCGGCAAAGCCGGTATCGGAGGCATCACGATTTGGAGAGACGCCAATGGCGAACGCTCCCCTGAAGCAGTAAAAGCCTTATTGGCCTCACATAATCTGGACTTGACCTCATATTGTCGGGGCGGTTTTTTTCCTGCTTTGACTGCGTCAGAACGCCAAGCCGCTATTGAGGATAATCTTGCGATGATCAGAGAAGCTGCTGCCTTAGAAGCGCCTTTGATCGTATTGGTTTGTGGTGCTGCGCCTGGCCAATCTCTCGTAGATTCTCGCGCGCAAATCCAAGCAGGCATTGAAGCAATATTGCCTTTGGCCGAAGCCCTCAATGTCAAACTCGCCATTGAACCCTTGCATCCAATGTATGCCGATACCCGTTCGGCTATCAATACCTTAGCCGCTGCCAATGAGATGGCAGAAGCCATTGATTCACCCTATGTTGGCGTTGCGATAGATGTCTATCACGTATGGTGGGAAGCTGGTTTAGAGGCCGAGATTGAGCGTTGTGGGAAGCATGACAATATCTTTGCCTACCATATCTGCGATTGGAAAGTACCAACCAAGGACCTCCTCTTGGATCGTGGCTTGATGGGAGAAGGCTGTATCAATATTGATCAGATTACCGCTTGGGTTCGCAATGCAGGGTTTAAGGGGCGAGCCGAAGTCGAAATATTTTCTAACGAATATTGGTCGAGACCTGCCGATAAATGGTTCGAACAAATACTCACCGCCTCCAAAAGTCTTAAGCAAATATGAAAGTTCACCACATTGGTATCATCATGAACGGCGTTACAGGCCGTATGGGTAAAAATCAACATTTACTCCGTTCGATCATGCCTATCATTGAGCAAGGGGGCGTACAAATTAGCCCCGAAGAAACCATTATGCCGGACCCTATGCTTGTCGGTCGCAATCCCGCCAAACTAAAGGCGCTTTGTGAGATGACAGGCATAAAAAAAATGACCACATCACTGGAGGAGGCCTTAGCTGATCCAGAGATGCAAGTTTATTTCGATGCTCAGACTACTGGGCGAAGAGTTGAAGCCGTCAAGCAAGCGGCAGCAGCGGGTAAGCATGTTTATTGTGAAAAACCAACCGCCGTAAGTTTAGCGGATGCCCTGGCGCTTTATGAGTTTTGTGAAGCCAAAGGGGTTAAACATGGGGTGGTTCAGGATAAGCTCTTTTTGCCGGGCTTGGTGAAGTTGCGGAGATTGATCGAGTCAGACTTTTTTGGTCGGATCCTCTCCATTAGGGGAGAATTTGGCTATTGGGTATTTGAAGGTACTACGGTGCCTGCGCAGCGCCCCAGTTGGAACTACCGAGCCGCCGATGATGGCGGTATCATCTCTGATATGCTCTGTCATTGGCGCTATGTGCTGGATCGGATTTTTGCACCGGTGAAGTCTGTCTCTTGTTTAGGGGCGACGCATATTCCCCTTCGGGTAGATGAAAATGGCAATGAATATGTTGCGGATGCGGATGATGCTGCTTACGCGACTTTTGAATTAGAAGGAGGCATTATCGCTCATTTTAATTCTTCATGGGCGGTTCGAGTTCGCCGCGATGATTTATTGACCCTACAGGTAGATGGCACCAAAGGTTCTGCGGTGGCGGGTTTACG
>JBCAWW010000254.1:0-7366 GCA_038534415.1 Bacteroidota bacterium
TCCGCTTGCTATGCTTGCTATGGTCTGAAAGTCCTTGAGATTGCCCACGATTGAACTCAAGCGACCTGATTGATGCAGATTGACTTTGAGTTGAGCCTCGTGTACGGGCTGCCCTTGAAGGGTTTGTTGGAAAAGGTAGTGTTTACCACCAGGACTGGTTTTGATTTCGATAAGAGCTAGTTCGGTTTGTGTCTGTCCGAGAACGGGGTACCAAAGTGCTAGCTGCTGTGTGATAGCGTTCACCGAAGGTTGCACCCCAAAATCAAAACTAATCTTGCGATAAGTGTCTTGGGCTTGGAGGCTGAATCCTATCAGACAAAAAAGGACGAAAAGGCTAGGTTTAATTATTCGATCACTCATCCACTTCTAATATCTTGGGGCTAAACTGCTCGCTTTCGAGCCTAGCCTGAACTTGGGAAAATATTTCTTCTTTTACGGCTAAATGCTGCTGGCAGATATCCGTATAATTGGCAGAGACCACTTCAAACTCAAAAGGATGCAAGATCCGGTTGAGGGCCGAGGTGCGTTCATAGCCAAAGATCAACTCAAAATGTACGCGATGGACGATGGCGATTCGTTTCGCTTCTGCAAGGGCAAGTTCGGCAGCTGTGCGGTATGCTTCAATCAAACCTCTCACCCCCAATTTTGTTCCGCCAAAATAACGCACTACCACTACTAGTGTATCGGTCAACTCTAAAGAGCGAATGGCCGAAAGAATAGGCGTACCAGCACTATGAGAGGGTTCTCCATCATCATTGGCATAGCTAGTCTCGGCTTTGGCGCCTAAGCGATAGGCTGTGCAATGGTGGCGAGCGTCATGGTACTCTTTTTTGACCGCTTGGATATGGCCTTCCACTTCTGATATTTCCCTTACCGGGAACGCAAAAGCTAAGAATCTAGACCCTCGATCTTTAAACACCCCTGAGCCTTTTGATACAATGCGAAAAAGCTGTTCTTCCATAAGCAGTGGGAAATTTCTCGCTATCTGGGACATTTTCCAAAACACTTACTTCCTAGAGTCAAACTGAAATTGTATTTTCCGCTATGAATCCAGACGTTCGGCGCACTGCCCTTATCACCATTACAATCATTTTCACGATTCTCCTACTCTTAGGGTTGGGGTGGATGGTGTCAAAATTCTCCGCAGTTATTGCTTATGTAGCGATAGCAGCCGTTTTGTCATTGATGGGGCGTCCTATTTTGACCCAATTGAGTCGGATAAATATTAAGGGTCGTTATTTGCCAGATAGTCTCAAAGCGATACTCACCTTATTTATTTTGTTTGGGACTTTCAGCCTGATTTTCATGCTTACCCTGCCTCCATTGCTCTCTCAGACCAAAAACTTACAAGATAAGTTGAGCGTAGAGGCGATCTCGACAGGGCTGAAAGAACCACTCGCAGGTTTAGAATCCTTCTTAAGAAAGTATGATCTAATTGACTTGGGGCCTGAGGAGAAATTGGTTCCTAGCAATATAAATGAGCTAAATACGGATGGAAAACCCAATGCAATCGTTGAATATATACTTGAAAATATTGATAGTATTTTAGACACAGCCCGTATTTCAAATATTGTCAATGGGATTATCGGTTTTACAGGAGACTTTTTGATTGGGCTGTTTTCGGTGCTATTTATTCTTTTCTTCTTTTTGAAGGAGCGAAATCTGCTTTATGGAGGGATTCGGACCCTTACCCCAGTGGATTATCGAGATGAGCTAGACAAGATTTTATCTTCGAGCAAAAATCTGCTTACTCGTTACTTTATCGGGGTGGTTGTGGAAGTGTTGCTGGTGGGCCTACTGATCTCTTTGGGACTCAGTATGCTAGAGGTGAAAAATGCATTTGTAATTGGTTTCTTCGCGGGTCTATTTAATGTGATCCCATATTTAGGACCCGTAATTGGGGCGGTACTTGGGCTATCACTGACTGTGATTGGCGGCCTAGATTATGATTTTTATGATTATATGGTGCCCTTATTGCTCAAGGTCTCGATAGTGTTTTTGGTGGTCCAGCTGATAGACAATTTTGTCTTCCAACCTTTTATCTATTCTAGTAGTGTCAAAGCGCATCCGCTCGAAATCTTTATCGTGATACTTCTGGCAGGCAATATGGCCGGAGTGGGAGGGATGATTTTGGCAATCCCGACCTATACCATTTTACGTGTAATCGCACGGGAGTTTTTTAACAATTATGAGGCTGTGCGAGCCATCACACGTAATATCGAAAGCTAGCTTAGAGAGATTTTTGCATGAGATATTTATTCCCTCTATCTGCACAGATAGAGTAGCCTAGGCGTTGGTATAAGCTTAGAGCTGGGCTAGTCTTGAAAACACTTAATCCGATGCTAAGCTGATTTTGTTGCTTGTATGTAGTTTCTAGCCAACTAAGTACCTGACTGCCGATGCCCTGCTGACGGTAGGCGGCGGCGATTTGGATGGAGTTAATATAGGGCGATCCTTCCTTTTCACTACAGTGTACAAATCCTACTTTTGCTTCTCCTAGCCAGATAATCCAAACTAGGCTTTTGGTCAATTCTTTGGCATAGCGCTCTGGATCCCATTTAATCCCCAACTGAGTAAAATATGCTCCCATATTTTTTTCCATGAGTGCGTTGCAGTAGCTAAAATCTGCAGCTTGATAGGGACGATAGGACAATTGCATGCTTATAAAGAGTGAAAACTTTGTAGCTCTAAGGCAGACAGTCGCTCTTGGCGCGTAAGGGATTTCCCATACTTTCGCGGATTGCCGCACAAAAAGCATGGGCAGGGTTTTGGAGTATTTACTACTAAGTGAGCTTTACTATTTGCTGAGAGCCTTCCTCCCCAATAATGTTTGCGCTTTTGCTTGAGCCTATTACGGTGATGACGTCTTAGGGCTCGTTTCAAATTTTTTGTATCAAAACTCATGCAACCGCGGTTTATTTCCGTTACGAAAAACCTGCCTCCGAGGATTAGAGAAAATACAAAATTCCCGCAATCTAAAAGCAAAGCCGCCGCGTTCTGCGAAGCAGAACGGACGGCTTTATGCCAAAACTGGAAAGTCTTATGGAGTAGTCTCGGGTTCTATCGCAAAGGAACTCACGCGTCTTTGGTCCAAATGGTTCAGATCAGAGGTGCCATTAGTCGCTAAGGCATTGACATATAAGTCTAAGGAGTAAGCAGCTTGATCACAGCCTCCCAAGACACTACTGACATGAAATGGGGATACGTGATAGTCACCATCTGATTGGAGCGCAAATTTACCTGCATCCCAATCTCTACCCACGATATAAATTTGGCCACCTGAGGTACTGCCTGGAGCTAAGGGAGTGGTTATATTGCCGCGCCGCAGTCTCAAACTGAAGTTGGCAAAATCACGAGGATGCGCCGCTTCAAAGCTGAGTGCTAGTTCTGCGGCAGGGCTAGGCGTGATATTACCCTCACTATCGACCATTGCTGGATATGGCACAAAACCACAGTTGGGATTAGCCGCATTGCCATTGATTTCCGGTACTCTCAGATTGGCGAGCACGGGCGCATTGTCCACTCGGATCTTAAATCTAAATACCTTGGCACCAGTTTCTAGTACTGCTCCTGCGTCGGCTGTGGCAGAATGCACATAGCCCGTGGCATCGGCATTGTCGTAGGTGCTAAAGCTACCCCCGATAGATTGAGGAATCTGGAAGGTGTCATCTGCTACTGCAGCTACTACGGGCTGTCCTGCGACGATTTTGACAAGTTCTAGCTTCAACTCATAAAGTCCAGGATCAGTCAGGTTTGGGGTGTCAAACCAAGCAGATACATAGCGATCGGTCAGAGAGTATCCTTGGATTTTTGTGGGGTCTAGGCCGGGCAAATCCGCCGCATTAGTGGGGGGAATCAAAAATGTAGGGAGCGAATAAGCGGGTAAGGGACCTAGCGGATAGGCTTTCTTGCCAACATCGTCTCTATATTTGATCGATACTTCATGATCTATGTGCTGCCAAGGACTGAGATCGCTGGCGCCATCGGCATTTTGCAGCTTGCGAAATGACCAGCGATAATGGGTTACACCACTATCAATCAAGTCTTGGCTAAAGTGCACATAAAGCGGCAACTTACTGCCAAACGGTCGACGATAAGTTTTGGTGATAGGATCAGATTGATTGAGACCTAGTTCGGTGAGGCCGATCTCTCTAAAGGCTACGCCATTGATATTGCTAGCGGTATTGGCTTGATTAATCTTGGGGATATAAGCATGATTGCCAATCTTTTCGACTACTGCTGCAAGGCCCGGAGGAGAATATAAATCTCCGCAAGCATCTACCCGTGGGTCAGTCAGCCGGATGGTGATTTCATCCCCACAATTGTAATTCCAATAGGTATTACAGGCAATCGGTGGCCGATATACCGTAGTCCAAACTCCACCAACTTTAAATTCTACCCAAAAGTAGAGGTCGGGTTGATCTTTGAAGCATTGATACCAGAAGCTCGTATCCAAACGTCCATTGGCATCTGTCTCTACTACTGCGATTTCATCGCAACGATAGAAAAACGGCCAATACTGTGGCCAGAAACAGAGATAAGGATGAATGAGCTGGAAATTATTGGCGATGCTTAAACGAAGCTGATCGGCAAGCGGGCTATTGAGCTGCTGGACCAAAGCGTTCGGCAAGGCCGGAAGCTGACTGATACTCTGTGCTGAGACAGCCTCAATCGCTGGAATGGCGCTGTGCTCAAAATTACCTCTACCATTGAGGCGGAGTAGGGGAGGATTGATCGGTGGTAATTCAATACGAGGGCCTGGATCAGGGATGGGATCTGGCTTTGGGATGGGAAAAAGCAAATCCTCACGCAGCCTGAAAATAATGTCATCGGGGATACTAGGCAGTAAAAAAAGGATGCGATCTACTTCGCAGATGTGCACACGAGCTTCGCAGACGGGAGCATTGAGAAAGCTACCGTCCTCAAAAATGGGTTTGACAGTGCGCGCTCGAACGGGGCATAGTTTCCACAACCAAAATTTCCAATTTTGCTCTGGAATGAGGGGGATTTCCCAGCGGTTGTTGCGGAGATTGATGGAGGGCGAGAAGGCTTGGAGACGATTGAGGTAGGGAATGTCGATGCGTTCGGCGAAGCCGCCATCAGGCATAGGAGTGATAAAGACCTGACTTTGCTTAAGAGCCATTGGGCTAAGGCCAAAGGAACCTCGGTTTTTGAGGATTTTGGATTTGGCGATCAGTTTGCCACGGCGATCAAAAGCAAAAGCAAAAAGCTGGAAATCTCGGTCGGGCTGACCTTCAAACTGGATGGAAAAGGCAAGTTTTTCCTTGGTTTGGGTTTTCATAAAACAGTCTTTGTTAAAGGGTTATTTTCCGGCTTTGGCTTTGGAGTGACGAATGGCATGAAATAAATTCATCGGGGAGGCGTAAATTTGTCGGAGCGGAACAAATTGACTATGCGCATATTTTGCTTGTATTGCTTGCTTTTTGTGTCCTCAGCTTGCTGGGGACAAGACCCCGTATTGTCGCAATACTTCAGCAACAAACCCTTGCTCAATCCTTCCCTGACGGGTTATGAAGGAGGGACGCTGGTCAATCTTAATTTTCGGCAGGAGCGCTATACGCTTGGCGGCCAATTGGTCGAATTTAATACCAATAATCTCAGCGCCGAACTGGATCTCCCCTGTTTGCAATCTGCCTTGGCTTTGATGTATATCGATCGGGTCGAAGGAGAAGGTTATCTGCGCTGGCAAAGTCTCAGTACTGCTTATGCTTGGCGTTCGCGGGCCCGACCTGATCGTCAAAGGCGAGATTGGGAGTGGCGCTTTGGGATGCGTTTGGCTTATAATTGGCGCAGCCTCAATTGGGACAATTTGGTGTTTAGTGAGCAGCTAGATGCTATGCGCGGCATATTGGGACCGACCAATCTACCCTTGCCCGGAGACTTGCGTAGCAATACCGATTATTTTGATCTGCAGGCTGGTTATAGCTGGGTATACCACAAAGGAGATAACCGTTTTAGACTCGGTCTAACGCTCAATCACTTGCTACGCATCGAGCAGTCGGTTACCGCAGCAGACGATACTTTGCCCATGCGTACGACCCTACATACCTCCTATGTCCGGAGCATGAATATCAATGGCATGCAGCTCGATCTGATGCCTTTTGTAAGACTCGATATCCAGCAAGGAAACGCCATTAGCTTTCGGCAGGCCTTTCGTTATCAGGCCTTGACCTATGGCATGATCGTCAATACCCATTCGATGCCTTCTCTTTGGGGCGGTGTTTGGTTGCAGTCATATCAGAGTTTTGAGAGTCAGCCTACGGTGCATGCGCTGGTATTTCAAGTGGGTTTTGAATTTCCCGTGGGCAAGTCACAGCACAAAAGTTCTGTGTATCGTTTTGGCTTGAGTTATGACTATCCTTTTGCGGGTTTAGCAGCGGGAGGCAGCAACATCTTTGAGGTATCTTTGGCGGTGCATTTTCCTCAACTCGACCTCGGTCGCTGTATCAGAAATAAGAAACGCTACATTCCTGCTGCTAAGTTTTAAGGGGAATTGCCTAATTTTCGCCTATCAAAAGCCTTTCCTCCAATATCGTACTGGTAATCATCCTTAACCTCTTGGTCAAGCCTGCTTGGCTGCTGGTCGAGATGGTATTGCAAGATGAGGTCGGGCACGATGCCTGGGGCTCTTATGGGGCGCTGCTCTCCTTTGCCTTTTTGTTTGTGACCTTGGCTGACTTGGGCATCAACAACTATACCACCAAGACCTTGGCCGAAGCGCCAGCACGTTTGAAAAGCGATTTTCCGCATTTCTTTTCTGCCAAAGTGATCTTGACTTTGATCTACCCGCTGATACTGGGCGGCTTAGGTTGGCTAATTGGTTATCGTGGCCAAGAGCTAACGTTTTTGATGTTGCTCTGCCTGGTACTGGGAGGCATGCAAATAGCAGAGTTTATCAGAGCTAATTTTCGGGCCAAACAACGCTTTACCCTCGATAGCTTTCTCTCAGTATTTGACCGCCTTCTCCTGATGGGAGTAGTGGCTTATATGCTGATGCGAGACATTACAATTGGGCAGTTTATCTATGCGAGGGTGTTGGTCGTGGGGCTAGTGATTATCTGCTTTTACGCTTTGCTGATGCGGGTGTATGGCTGGATCAAACCGCGGCTCAATTTCAAGGCCATCGGCAAGGTGATCCAAATGAGTTGGGGCTTCGCCTTGATGACCATTTTGTACTCCCTACATGACAAGGTGGATCAGGTGATGCTAGAGCGCCTATACAGCAAAGCCCAAAATGGCCTCTATTATGGAGCCTATCGTTGGTTAGACGCTTTCAGCATCACCTGATCCACCTTGTCATGTAGGGAGTACAAAATGGTCATCAAGGCGAAGCCCCAACTCATTT
>JBCAWW010000255.1:0-7353 GCA_038534415.1 Bacteroidota bacterium
CCTTTGTACACTGATTCCCTCGATTCTTTTAGGGCAAGGCCACAAAATAGATGTTACCATCGCTGGACTTGATGTCGATGAAGCTTACCTCGCTTACTATATGGGAGATAAGCAGTATATCAAGGATACTGTGGATGTCAAAGCTAGCAGCTTCACTTTTGAAGGAGATGAGCCGCTTGAGGCAGGGATTTATTTAGTCGTATTCCCACCTGACAATCAATACTTTGAGATGATTGTCGATCAAGATCAAAAGTTTTCTCTTAGTACCCATCTCGATGATTTGGTCCAAAGCATGAAGATCAAAGGCTCTGCCGATAATGAAATCTTCTATGGCGATATGTTGTTCCTCGCAGAGAAAAGAAAAGAAGCGGAGTCTTTACAAGCGCAGTTAAAAGTCGCCGAGGGCGCCGCTAAAAAAGACTTACAGACACAACTCAGCGCGATCGATGGAGATGTCAAGAACCATCGCGCCAATATCATGGAAAAGCATCCTGATATGCTTTATGCCAAGGTGCTCAAGGCACTCAAAGAACCTGAAATACCTGAGTCTCCCAAAGATTCCAATGGGATGGAAATAGACTCTTTATTTGCCTTTAAATACTATCGTTCGCACTACTTCGATCATATCGATATGAGCGATGATCGCCTACTACGGACACCTATCATGTTCAATAAAGTCAACTCCTATATGGAGCGATTGACTTATCGCCATCCTGACTCAATCAACCAATCTATCGATATCATTATCGAGCAGACCCGTGGCAATGACGAGGTTTTCCAGTTTTGGGTGGTTTATTTCCTTAACAAATATGCCAACTCCAAGCAGATGGGTATGGATGCCGTCTATGTACATATGGTGGAGCAGTATTATATGAAGGGCGATTGCATTTGGGCAGACGAAGAGACTATCGGCAAAATGACAGAGCGAGCGCTAGCCATAAGTCCTACCCTGGTCGGCCGTATCGCCCCTAATTTCTCAGTGCAAGATGCTGAAGGCCGATTCGTAAGTCTACATGATGTAGAGGCAGACTATACGCTGCTCTACTTTTGGGACTATGATTGTGGCCACTGCAAAAAGATTACCCCAGCCTTGGCTGAAGCCTATAAGCAATACAAAGATTACAATGTCAAAGTCTTTGCTGTTAGTATCAATGGTGATATAGAGGAGTGGAAGCAAAAGCTTGAAACTTACGGCCTAGACCAAGAGGGCGTCCTCAATGTCCAAGATCACCGTCGTATTAGCCGTTTTGACCAAATGTACGATATCCGCTCTACGCCTAGGTTGTTTGTGTTGGACAAAAACAAAAATATCCTCGCCAAGCAGATCAGCGTCTCTTCTATGGAGCAAGTGCTTGCTTATGAACTAGGCTTAGAAATCCCCGAAACAGAGGAAGAAGAGTCTGAAACTGAAGAAGGCGACGACAAAAAATAATCGATATTGATTAATCGATCTCCCGTATTAATTTAGGGCTTAATTGCGCAACACTAGACATTGCACCCCAATACTCTACAAACTTATGTCTCGAATCTCGCTCATCATATATAGCTTGGCTGTCCTTTGTCTGGGCATTGCCTGCAGTAGTCAAAATACCACCTCCAATAGTTCGGCTCCTGCGGACATGCCTACCGCTGCCCAAGTTGCCGGTATGGAACCAGAAGAGGAAATGACTCGCAACCATAAAATTGAGTTCGAAGTCAAAAACTTCGCGGGGGATTACGCCTTGATTGCCTTTAATCAAGGGGCCTCAAAGCTAATGCATGATACTGTTCCGGCCCAAAATGGTCGCTTTGTACTCGAAGGAGAAGATCCGCTGCAGCCTGGTATCTATATCGTAGCGCTGCCGCCAAGTAATACTTATTTTGAGTTTATGGTGGACCGAGATCAGGTTTTTTCGGTTAAAACGGATACGACCGACTTCGTCGGAACGATACAATTTGAAGGCTCTGAGCAAAACGAAATCTTTTATGAGGACATCAAGTTTTTGAGCGAGCAATCAAGCAAAATGCAGGCGGTACAACAACAAATACAAGCTGCCACCAAAGACACGCCCGAGTACGACAAACTCGTCGAAGAACGCAAAACCATCAATGATGCAGTCCTTAGTTTTAGATCGAAACTCGTCCAAGAGCACCCAACTATGCTCTATGGCAAAGTAGTGAAGATGATGACCGATCCGGTAGTGCCAGAAGTGCCGAAAAATGCAGATGGAAGTCCTGTAGATTCGCTCTTTGGTTGGAAATATACGCGCTCTAAGTGGTTAGATCAGATTGATTTCAATGATAAAGGCCTGGTACGGACACCGACCCTTGAGCCTAAGATCATCCAATACTTGGAACGTTTCACCTACCAGCATCCAGATTCTGTGATCGTTTCTATTGACGATATACTCGCTCGCGCAGGCCAAGGCAACTATGAGGTATTTCGTTATTGCTTGACGACCATCTTCAACAAATATGTCAATATCGAATTGATGTGCTGGGATAAGATCTTTGTACATATGGCCGAGACTTATTACCTCAATGATCACCCGATGATTGACTGGCCCGACTCTACGATGTTGGCTGATATGAACGAGCGTGCTGTGGCGATGAAGCCTACCATTTGTGGCGAGATTGCCCCTGACTTTACCGTCAATGATGGCAATGGCAAGCCCGTGAGCATGCATAGCATTGACGCACCTTACACTATCGTATACTTTTGGGATTATGACTGTGGGCATTGTAAGACAGAGACGCCAAAACTGGTCGATGCCTACAAAAAGCACCAAAAAGATGGCGTAGCCCTCATGACGCTCAGCATCAATGGAGATGTAGATGAGTGGCAAGAAAAATTGGCTACAGACTATAAGTTTTCTGGAGGTATCCACACTCAAGACCATCGTCGTCAATCTGGCTTTGATCGCTATTATGACCTTCGGACAACGCCAAGAATGTTTGTGCTTGACAAAGACAAGCGCATCATTGCCAAGCGAATTACTGCGGACCAATTGGATCAGATTTTTGCCTTCGAAAAGCAACGTCAAGACGCCCAATAAAACGTATGGACTTCCGATATAGCTCCTCTAAAGTCAATATTGTCTTTGGGAGAGCTGCTTATCTAAAAGCCGCCGAAGTATTAGCGGCCCATGATCGTGTATTTGTGATTGCGACGGAGCGTTCTGCGAAGCAGCTCCAATCCCTCCAAAAGTTATTGCCTCAGCAGCAATTTGAAAGCTTTCAGGAGATTGTCCAACATGTCCCTCAATCAGTGGTCGACCGCTGCGCGGAACGCTTATCTCAGTTCGGAGGACAAGTATTGCTCGCGATCGGAGGGGGTTCTGCGATTGGTTTAGCCAAGGCGCTAGCGCTGCAAACTGCCCTCCCGATTGTCGCGATCCCGACTACCTACTCTGGCTCAGAGATGACCAATATTTGGGGCATCAGCCGAGCCGGTCAAAAATCAACCGGCCGCGATCCTAAAGTGCAAGCGAGCCATGTATATTATGATCCTGATCTAAGTCAAACGATGCCGCCTGCGATTGCCGCGACGAGTGCTATGAATGCGATGGCTCATCTGATGGAGGCAGTCTATGCCCATGACCGAAATCCGATTACACATGAACTTTCTCTTTTGGGGATCCGCAAACTCCTGACGGGTATGAATGCTTTGGCCGAGGCTGGTAAACTCAGTGCTAAAGCCAATGAAGCCCTATTGTTTGGGGCCTATCTCGCTGGCAAAGCCCTTGGTGAAGTTTCGATGGCCCTGCACCATAAAGCGGCCCATGTCCTAGGAGGCAGCTTTGGTCTAGAGCACGCCAAGGTCCATACCATTTTACAAGCCTACGTCCTCGAATATCAATGGGGAGGCTTATCCGAGGAAATTCAAGCAGCTTTTGTCGATGCCTTCGGAGATGAAAGCCCGCCGAAGGTTTTGAAAAAGATCGCCCAAAAGATGGGCACTCCTACCAATCTTCATTCAATCGGTTTTGACAAAAAAGATATCCCCGCTGCGGTAGAAATCATGCTGCAAAAGCCTTATCCCAATCCCGTTCCCTTGGAGCGAAGCCGTTTGGAAGCGATGTTGCGTAGGGCTTATAAGGGCAATTGAATGATTGCTATGGCATGCATAGCTACAATTTTTCTTATTCACTCCCTTCCTATCCTCAAATTGGCTAACTTTGCATTTTCCTAAAGCAATCCCGGCTGATTATGATCTTATTTTTTGGTTCTCCCTCCGAAAAAGTATTCGCCGTTCAGGTGAAAAACGCCTTAGACTCCACTGACATTCAGAAACTTACTTGGCTTTTTGGTAAGCAAGCCTTAATTGAAGCTGAGCAATTAGCGGGTCCTTTTATCGGTCCTCGCGCTACCATGATTACGCCTTGGAGCACCAATGCAGTAGAGATTACCCAAAATATGGCCATCCAAGGGATTATTCGGATGGAATCGTTCCGCAAAGCGGAAGCCGATAGCACAGACTATGATCCCATGCTGTCGCAAAAATATCAGCAGCTAGATCAGGAGGTTTTTACCATCAATCATCAGCCGGAACCTATCCTAGCGATCGAGGATATTGCTGCTTTCAATGAGACAGAAGGCCTCGCGCTCAGCGCAGAAGAAATTACCTACTTAGAAGAAGTTGCTGCCAAGATAGGTCGCAAACTGACTGATTCAGAGGTTTTTGGCTTTTCACAGGTCAATAGTGAGCATTGTCGCCACAAGATATTTAACGGCACTTTTGTGATCGACGGAGAGGAAAAAGAGACTTCTCTTTTCAAATTGATCAAGAAGACTTCTCAAGAAAATCCCAATGATATTGTCTCTGCCTACAAAGATAATGTTGCCTTTGTAAAGGGACCCAAGGTGACACAATTTGCGCCCAAAAGCGCTGATAAACCTGATTTTTACCAAAAAACTACCTTCGATTCCGTTATCTCTCTCAAGGCCGAAACTCACAACTTTCCTACTACCGTAGAGCCGTTCAATGGTGCGGCTACTGGCTCAGGTGGAGAAATTCGTGATCGTCTAGCAGGAGGAAAAGGTTCTTTGCCTTTAGCGGGAACGGCAGTTTATATGACTTCTTATTCGCGTCTTAATGAGGATCGCCCTTGGGAAAAGCATATGGAGGCGCGCGATTGGCTTTACCAGACTCCGCTCGACATCTTGATCAAGGCTTCAAATGGGGCCTCTGATTTTGGCAATAAGTTTGGCCAACCTTTGATCACGGGCTCACTTTTGACCTTTGAACATGAAGAGGGAGGTCGCAAATTAGGCTTCGATAAGGTCATCATGCAGGCGGGAGGAATCGGTTACGGCAAAGCGGAGCAAGCGCTAAAGGATACTCCCAAAGAAGGAGATAAGATTGTCATCATGGGCGGTGATAACTACCGCATTGGTATGGGAGGCGCGGCGGTTTCTTCGGCAGATACAGGTGAATTTAGCTCTGGGATTGAACTCAATGCAGTACAGCGCTCCAATCCTGAGATGCAAAAGCGCGTCGCCAACGCTATCCGTGGGGTAGTGGAAGGCAATAATAATTTTATCGTTTCCATCCATGATCATGGAGCAGGCGGACACCTCAATTGCCTCTCTGAATTGGTGGAAGATACCGGCGGTAATATAGATCTCGAAAAACTTCCGATTGGTGATCCGACCCTTTCGGCCAAGGAGGTGATCGGCAACGAGTCCCAGGAAAGAATGGGATTGGTGATTGCAGCTGAGGACATGGATCGGATGCGCCGGATTGCAGAGCGAGAGCGGGCACCGTTCTACGAAGTAGGTGAAGTAACGGGAGATATGCGCTTTACCTTCGAATCCTCGACCAAGGGGGACAAGCCAATGGATTTGGCCCTCGAGGATATGTTTGGGAGCTCACCTAAGACCATCATGCAGGACCAAGAGGTCGATCGTCAGTATGAGGCTCTCGGCTACAGCGCCGAACGCATCCCCGAATACATCAAAGCTGTTTTGCAGTTGGAAGCCGTCGCTTGTAAAGACTGGCTTACCAATAAAGTGGACCGCTGTGTAGGGGGGCTGGTGGCTAAGCAACAATGTGCTGGCCCGCTCCAACTACCGCTCAACAATTGTGGAGTGATGGCTTTGAGTTATGATGGTAAGAGTGGCGTGGCTACCTCCATCGGACATTCGCCCATTAGTGGTTTGATCGATCCTGTGGCAGGCTCGCGTAACTCGATTGCGGAGGCTTTGACCAATATCGTTTGGGCTCCTTTGGAGAACGCCTTGGCTTCTATTTCGCTTTCTGCTAACTGGATGTGGCCTTGCCGCAACGAAGGCGAGGATGCGAGGCTATATGAAGCGGTCAACGCCATTTCTGAATTTGCCATTGACTTGGGGATCAATGTGCCTACGGGCAAGGATTCGCTTTCAATGAAGCAAAAGTATCCTAATGAAGAAGTGATTTCTCCTGGTACGGTGGTGATCTCTGCGGCCGGCCATTGTGATGATATTAGGCGCATCGTAGAACCCGTCTTGCATGCCAAGGGAGGCTCAATCTATTATATCAATCTTTCTCAGCAGGCGCATGAACTAGGAGGTTCGGCTTTTGCTCAGACCCAAAATAAAATAGGCGATAAGGCTCCTTCGGTAGCTAATGCCAAATATTTTGCTAGAGCTTTTGATACCATCCAAGCACTGATTAAAGCTGATAAGATCCTCGCGGGGCACGATATTTCGGCAGGAGGGATGCTAACAGCCCTATTGGAAATGTGTTTTGCAGATCCCAAACTAGGGGCAAGTATTGACCTAAGTGCGATTGGCGAAGCGGATTCAGTGAAATTGCTATTTGCTGAAAATACGGGCCTACTGATTCAGGCAGCAGATGATTCTATCGAATCAATTTTGACTGAGGCGGGCGTTGATTTTGCCCTCATCGGGAACGCTCATTCGAGTCCTGAACTGAGCATTCGCAACGGAGAAGAGACTTTCTCGTTCGGCGTCGCCGAACACCGCGATCAATGGTATGAAACTTCCTACCTATTAGATCAACATCAGACGGCTGGCGATTTAGCCAAAGCGCGTTATGACAATTATAAGCATCAGCCACTCAATTATACATTCCCTGCTGACTTTTCCGGTATACGCCCTCAGCCTGATCTAAGCAAGCCTCGTCCCAAAGCAGCGGTATTACGAGAGAAAGGCAGTAACTCTGAGCGCGAAATGGCGCATGCCATGTATCTCGCTGGATTTGATGTCAAAGATGTCCATATGACTGATTTAATCAGTGGTCGTGAGACACTAGAGGATATCCAGTTTTTGGGTGCTGTGGGTGGATTTTCAAATTCAGCGAGATACATGGCATGCGCCATTTCGCGCTCAGAGTTACTGCCTTTCTCTCGTAATACCGCTGCTTTGGGA
>JBCAWW010000256.1:0-7353 GCA_038534415.1 Bacteroidota bacterium
CGATAGGATCTGTGCGTAAGAAGTCTTTTTCGGCCCAAAACTCTGACCATTTCTGCTTTAGCACATTAAAGGACAAGCCGAGATCAGCCATCTGCTGATCAATCCACTTGAAGGCCTCGTCCATAATCCCCTTTTCTTCGAGGCGTTTGCGGAGCATACTCCCCCAAGGATTTATCAAGCTAAATATCCCCTTGATGATATTAGTTCTATTGCGAGCGACCTGCTTTCCTCGGATGAGATCATATCCAATGCCTACTGAAAGCATAGAATAAGCAGGCAAATAATCATCTGCATAATCCCCAATCTTATCTCTGATAGAATCCTCATCTAAGCCAAATATTCCTTGAATTTGCTCAGGAGTAGAACTAATCTCCTGCTTTCTCTGGATACTCCCACCCTGCTGCACCGTATGCGTCAACTCATGAGCGAGTAGGTGCTGCCCTTCACTACTACTGGGATTATAATTGCCTTCATTGAAGTAGATATCAGAGCCATGCGTAAAGGCTTTGGCATTGAGCTCTTGGCTCATTTGAGTAGCGCCCTTGTCGGTATGAATACGTACTCCGCTTAGGTCCGCTCCCATGGCTTCTCCCATAGAGGCTTGGGTTTCGCTTGGCAAGGGAGTACCGCCTCCTTTAGTGCTATTGAGTTGGCTCTCTAGCGAGGGACTTGGGCTAGGGCTTTCGCCTTCGGCGGAACGCTGAATCGAATCGTCGCTCTCAAAAATGGCTTTACGCTGGATATTTAGCTCAGTCCCTTCCTCCTCTTCACTTTCCTTTTTCTGGATTTCCTCCTCTGCACTCGCGACTTGGGCTTTGGGCTGAACCTTAGCACTCAGACTGAGAGCGGTGGGTTTTCCGGTCTCAATTGGGCTAGGCTTTCCGCTGTCTATATGGCTCGTTTCGGGACTTTTGAGTTTTGCCACCACCTGGTCTGCGGTCTGCTCTGCTTCCTTTTCGTAAGCATCCTCTTTCCCGCCCACTTTCAACTTTGCTTGGGCACCAGTTCCTTTAAAAAAGGCTTCAGATTCAGTTTCGCGTTCGCCGAATGAGGCGTATCCTCCTCGCTTTTGAAAGAAAGGGGAAGACGAGTCTTGATGTCGCGTCTGTGAAGCCGTGCTTTTGGGTTCAGCAGTTTTCATTAGTTCCAATCCACCATCAGTGGGTCAGACATCCAAGGCAATTTGACAATGCTAAAAGACCAAGGCAGTCGATCCAATAATATATCTATGGTCTGACGTTCGATCTGTAAACGCCACTTTCCACTTTTCAATTCAAGTTTACCCGGCCGATGCAAAAATCCTTCTCGCAAACTATCGTTTGAAACCTCCCCTAATGCCCCCCAATTTCTGATAATCGCCTGCAACAGATTTTCGGCCTCTTCCGTTTCAGCTTTGGACAATGCTTGTCCTGCACTGAGCGGATGATTGAGGGGTAATCCACAAAGGATTTTGGGTAGCAAGAGTTCATACTCTGGAGCCTGGCGTTCGCCGCGGGCGAGATAATGCAAACTCAAAGCCGCTCGCTCCTGCATATCGAGATCCACAAAATCGCCTTCCTTGACCCAGTCAAGTTTTTGCCAAAAGCTGCTGAGATATGCATGAGCGATGATCACCCCGGCATTGTTGATATAGTGAGATTGCTCCTTTAGGGCATAAGCTTTGGGAGCTTGAATAGGCGCGGGAGCATCGAGTAAATCAGCCCTTTTGTCCTCAGAGGAAGGCGTAGATTCGGTTTCTGCTTCACGCCCAAACTCTTGGGAATTACTGATTGCCTCCGCAATTTTTGTCGCCATATCCTCCAAGGGTACTTCCCAAGCCTCATCCGTAGGTTTTTCCGCTTTGGTGCTTCTCAGTTCCTCAGTGGTCTCTTCCTTGGGCTGCTCCGGCTGATCTTGTGCGATTGTCTCCGCCTTGTTTTCGGTTGAGCTATACTCAGGCTGTTGGGCTTCTTTTGCTTTCTTTTCGACTTGAGATTCTTGTTGGGGGCCCACTTCGTGGAACGCTTCCCCTGCTCCTTCAGGGGCAGTTTCCAAAATATTTTCAGCCGCTAAATCGGTAGCAGGAGGAGATATTGATTCGGTTTCTGCAGATTCCACCGGCTTTTGAGGAGGTCTTTGCGGCCTGGCTTGGGGGAGGACAGTAGTGATCTCCTCCCAAATGCGAGGCGGCAGTATCGGCAGTTTTGCCTCCACCCAAGCGATGCTTTCTTGCTCCCATTGAGCAAGGCTAAGTACTTCGATGATTTGTAGGCTTTGATGTTGCCAATAAGCCTGCTTGATTCTTTCAAGGCTCAAGGCCTTGCTTTGCTGAGAGGCTGCTTTAAGCTGAGTTGGCAAGGCTTTTTCCAAAATCGACCAAAGCACTTGTGCTTTTGAGCGAAGTTTAGGCGCATAAAGGGTAAGCAAATTAGCGAGAAACTGATCGCTGCTCTGTTTTACCAATCTGGTCAAAGCAATTGTATGTGCTCGCACTAAATCTTTGAGTTGCTCACGCGCCTGGGGCTTGCTAGCCAGTCGTTCAAATATTTCTGCTTCGAACTCTTGCGGCAATTGTTTGATATACCAAGGCAGGCTGGCATGCTCCATAAAATAGAGCCACGCATGCCAAAGTCGATCTGCTGGCGTGGATGGAGCTTTGCTTTGAGCTAACTCAACTTCTTGATAGCTTTTTAGCACTTCAGCTAAGCGTTCCGCAAGGCGGTCCAAACCCAAAGCTGAAAATAGCGCAGTCTCGCTCAACACCCCTAGATCTACCTCCAAACGCTCGATCTGGATTTGCTGGTCTTCTCCCGCAAACTGATCAAAAATCTGATTCATTTGGGGCAGCATCTCGATCTGAAAAAAACTACTCATCCTTTCTTGCAAGCCAAAAGCATCCTTCTCATCGCCCTGGAGCGACAATTCGATCTGCTGACTTTGGATGAGGTGGTTCATAAGAATCTATTTTTTCAATAAGGCTGTTAGACTATTGAGCCGCTCGGCCTCCACCAAGGGTTTCATTTCCGCGGGCTGCCAAATAGCTGAGAGGGCTTTCAAATCAATTTTATGTGATTTGAGAATTTTGATGATGCTGGGCCATTCTGCAATTGATTGAGCACTCGTCGCAATCAATGCCTGATCTAAACCAAAACTGAGCGCTTGATAGAGCAAAGGGAGGTAATCAGCGTATGATTTGCCAGCCTTTTGCTTGAGTGGATATTGGAATAAAAACTCCACATACTGCTGGATATCAGTTGGACTGGCAAGAGAACTAAACAAGACCTCAAGACGCTTATAGCTGCCAGATTTAAGGACATTTTTGTTTGTTATCGCTTTGAGAAAAGCTTGATGAGTAGCTAATCGTTGGCGAATCAAACGCGTTTTTTCTCTTTTGCTTAAAGTGGGGGTAGGTTTTTGGGCTTCAGTCTTAGCTTTTGGTTTCGGTTTCGGTTTCGCTTTTGACTTAGCCACTGGCTTTGCTTCCTTTTTGGATTTTGCCTTTGGCTTGGCAGTTGGTTTAGGCTCTTTTTGTGTGGGTTTTGCTTTAGCCTTTGATACAGGCTTAATAGCCACATTTTGTGGTGCTGGCCCTAAAGAGCGGGTTTGTACTCTAGGCAACTGCTCATCAGGAACTTCTGCAATTCCTCCAGAACCCACTACTAATTGTTGGTCTGTTTCTGTCGGCTCTTTGCAATATTTTTTTTCTAAAAATGCCGTTGTAGAGCGATCAAAAAGGGCCTTAGTGGTATCATTCTGATCTTTGGGATCATTACTAATTTTAGTTTGACGCAATGCTCTCATCCAAGAGCGATAGTCAGCCTCGAATGCGCACATTTGCTTTGGAGGTAACCAGCAGATTTTGAAAGCCATATGTGCGGGTGCATAGGCATTGAGTTCGTCGAGTAATAACTCTCGGAAGTTTTCAAACTGATAGCGATAAGACCATTTTGGCAATACCAGGGTTCCCCAAAAAGAAAGCGGGTCTAATAGTGGAGTATAGGCTTGCTCTAAAGAGCCATTTTCGTCAGCTCCTATTGGTAGGCATTCCCCTTGCTCTAAATTGGGCACATATGACACCTCACAATCAGGTGCAGCCTCGAAACCATGTAAACTTGAAAGAGACTCATCTAATACCGAAGTCGTGCGTGGGCGAAAGAGAATATGTTCGAGCAGATGAAAACCTTCTGCATTGAGACATTGGTAAGCCTCATTGGCCAATGTTTGAGCAGCACTAAAGCTAGGCAAGGTCAATGGGTAGCTAGCGATCTCTTCATCTGGCATCAATCCGACAATCCGATAGGGACCACAATCAGCGTCTTGGGTAGCTTTGAGAATCGGATGATTGCCCCAGTCTGACTGATCGGCCCTTGCCCACTCTTCACAAAACAATTTAGCATCCTCTAAGGCTTGATCATATGCCTTAATGGTTTCCTTAGGATCAGTATTTTCAATATCTCGATAAAGTTTACGGCTTCTCCATGCCAAACGGCGAGTATTTCCTTCAGACGCATAGATGAAAAAGCGATAATTGCCGGCTGTCTCCGCACTAATGATTATAGATTCTTTGATATAATTTGGATCCAGTTTATCATCAACAAGAGAAGGTAGATTTTGCGTCAACCATTGCAAACGCTGATCACGATCTTCAGGCAATTGGAAGGACTCAGGATGATCCACTAGCTGATGTTCTTCACTCCCTATCGAAAGCTTATAGGCACTTTGCAGATAATCCCAATAGATCAGATAATTGTCTTTGGTCCCACCATATTTAGCCAAAGTAGCAACATCTAGCTTAGGGTTTAGAACCATGCCCTCCTCTGGGACGGCATTCCAAACTTGACCTATATTAGCATGGCGTAGCCTACTCTGCAATAGCACTGTATAGATGGCGCAGTAGCTAGGAACTGATTTGGAATTTTGATCCCTAGCCGGGAAGCTCGCCTCATTTCCCTTTGCACGAGCTTCCCATTCGTAGCTAAGACTTTCGCTCCAATCTTCAAAGCAATGGTAGCTCTCACGATTGTCTTTCCAATCCAAAAACTCGCACCAGGCATCATTTACCGCCTCTGGACTCGTATAGGTTTGATGACTCTGCCAAACTTTAGTGTCTGATAGCTGCTGGCTAAAATAATATTGAGGCGTATCCAGGGCGACGATTTCCTCTGCTTTCCATTGATGCGTTTTTAGTTTGAGTGGGAAACGTTCGGCTGCAGCCGTAAGAGCACTAATGGCCTTCTCTATCTCATCTCCCAAAAACGTCAAAGCCTCCTCTGGGATAAAGGCAAGAATGCCTTGACTATGGTCTTGGGAGCAATCTTCCTCATTGCTAGGAGCGCCAAAAACGATGCGTCCGTTTCGATCATCAGTAGCCGTGGCATAATTTGCAGCATCACAAGCCAAATGAAGAATATAGATATAGTTTTCATTTAAGGCTGTGATCGCTTCTGCGGCGCTGTTATAGCCTTTTTCACTCACAAAAAAGACGCGTTCGACTCCCTCTTCTTCCCAGCGAAGCTCATAATGAAAGCGTCCATTGAGCAAGCGATAAAGCTCACCGAAAAGTGGTACTTGCGGAAAGGTCAAGACATCACGCGTTTCAGGCCACTGAGCCACACAATCTGCTTCTGTACATTCGACATACTGAGTCATCTGCAAGACAGCCAATGGCGATTCCTTTTTGATCACCTGATAACCATAATCTCCCTCTCCACTTAATTTGGTCTTGCATATCGTGTCAGTGAGTTCAGCAGGGATAGTATCACCTTGGGGAGCATCGGCGTCTCCTAAAGCCCTAATAGCAGCAGTCTGCTGACGACTTGATTCGAGCCAAGCGATTGCCGCTGCTTTGTCTGATTCAGTATCAAAGCTTTGGGAGCTAAGCCACACCTCATTGCCTTGGCTTATTTGAAAATCTAGCTTTTGTGGATCATCTTGGATCGTTAATTCAGGCAGACTTTGCACAAAATCGACATAAGCTGCTTGAGCAACCGCCTCGCTATCATATCCCGTAGTGCTTTGTAGTAGACGTTCCCAAGTCTCCATCGCCTTCGGCCAGAAGTAATAAAACTGCCATTGGTCTGGCTCTGCGTGGATATCAACTTCTAGCGCTGAATCACTTAGTTCTTTTTCCCAACTTTGGAGCATTGCAGCTAGTTTGGTAGCTGTATTTTCTCCTTGAGAACGCGCAATCACCTCTTCACTATCTAACAAAACGGCACAAGCATGTCCTTGTTCAAGTGAGACCTCTTGAGAGATAAAGTCTGGCTGCGCTAAACGGTTTATATGCTTTTTGCCTTGAGCCCGCGCCTTTTGAGCAGTGCTATACCATTGTGAGCCTGCGAGGATCAAGTCTTGACTTAAGGTATATAGGAATCTATACTCCGCTTGGGTTTGATAGGGCAACTGAAAAGCCTTGAGCAAAGCTTTGGCAATTTTGATTTGAGCTTTGCTCTGAGTGACCTCTTCATAGGTCTGTGGATGGATCGCATAAATAATCCCTTTTGCATCCTGAAAGTAAAAGCTATAGTTGAGGTTCATCTCATCGCCGCTCTCGACGAAGCTTCTGGCCTTGCTCGCAAGTTTGGGCAAACGGAGCAATGTCTCCCAAGCTTCTGTCGCTTTTAGGTATAGCCTAAATGATTGTAGGCTTACATTGCCATTGTCATCCGTAAATTGAAACGAATAAGCCTCATCGACAGAGATGATCTGGCTATTGGCTTTGCTCTTAAAGAGATCTTTTAGGCGGTTTATTAGGCTTGGGGAGTCTTTTGCTTTTAGTCCCTCCTTCGGAGAACGCGCAATTATTTCGCCTTTGGGATTTTTGAGTTCGACCTGCCAATGGCCATTGGGCAAAGCCTTAACAGTATAGTTATTGCTGCTAATGCCAGCCGCTTTAAACTGAGCCCAACTGCGATCGAGGCGTTTCTTATCAGCGAGCAAAGTAGACGCTTCTAAGAGTAGCTCTTTCGTTGCGGAAGGATCTATCAATTGCCATCTATAGGCCTTGTCGACCTTTTTGACCAATTGTTGACCTGATTGTAATTGTGTAAGCCAATCTAGCAGAATAGTCCCTTGCTCTCCTTTTTCTAGTAGGCTATAGGCACAACTCTTGCCATTGAAGTAGAGTTCAAACAGACCTTTTTGCTCTACGATACTCAATTGGTCTGGAGCGCTAGCTAAGAGTGCCAAGATCGATTGCTCAGCAGTTGTCTTGTCTGCAAAACTTTGCACAGAGGCGAATATGGCTTGGTCCTTGAACCGAATTTGCCAACGATAACGAGCGGCATCAATGGATAAAGTTTTATCCAATTGCTTGATATCAAAGTAAAGATGGCTTTGTTCGTTCCCAGGATAAGGGATCAGCTTTATTTCTTG
>JBCAWW010000257.1:0-7319 GCA_038534415.1 Bacteroidota bacterium
CCTCATCGTTTTCAAAGCGAAAAGCAATGTCATCCGCTAGTTCAGCATTTCTCAAAAGTAAGCTCATATTGAGCAAATCGGGTGGCCTATGCAGATAATTAGGACTAGAACCTTTTAGTAATTTGGGAATCCCTTCTACGCAAACGCCTCTAAAACCCATCTGTCTGATAAAATAGGCGAGTTGATTATTATAGATTAATTCGGTATTGCGAAAAACAAGCGGATCTTGACGAAAATGCTGCCAGACCTTTTCCTTATGCAAAATCACTTGTCGAAAAAACTCCTCCCTGCTATAAACAAAAGCCAGTGAATGATTGTGGGTTTCGGCTAAAAATTCTACGCATCCTGTCTCTGCTAATTTTTCAAAGCTGCGCAGAACGTCTGGCCTCATGCTCTCGAGCTGATCCAGTAGCGTGCCACTAATAGAAAAAGCCACCTTGAATTTGTCTCCATATTCATTGATCAGCTTGAGCAATAATTTATTGGTAGGCAAATAGCAACGATCGGCCACTTGATGCAAGATTTGCCGATTCATACGTTTGTCGAAATAAGACAAGCCACGCCCGATATCAAGCGCAGAATAGTTGCTCAAACGATGGGGCTGATGTAGCTGGAAATATAGACAAACCGATGGCATAAGAATCTTGAATAAAAAATAATGAAGGCTAATAAAACGAAGGAGATCTATAATCTATCTCGGTAAGCTGTAACAATTTTCATCGCTGCTTTTTCCCAATCCAAACCTTGCAAATTTTGCTTTTGCCGCTGGACGATCGTTCGACCGAGGGTCGGATGACGTAACAGAGAAAGCAAATAATGAGTCATTTCGCGTAGATTTTCAGGATCGATACTGATAGCAGCAGGCAAAACCTCTTGCACCCCAGAGCGATTAGAGATCACACAGGGAACGCCCATCTGAGCAGCTTCCAAGGCGACTAAACCAAAGGGTTCTGACATGGAGGGCATAATAAAAATATCTGCCATTGCCAGCATCCTCTGTTTCTCAGAGGCCGAGAGAAAACCCATACTATGAAACCGATCGCCGATTCTTGCTTTGGCAGCTAGGCGCATCAGTTGTTCGCGCTGATCGCCTTGTCCGGCCATCATAAAACGCACCTGATCAAAATGCTCTAGCACCAAAAGGGCAGCGTTGAGAAATCTTTCGGGTCCTTTTTGCCCGGTGATACGTCCCATAAAAACGACCAGTTTTTCGGGAAAGGGTTTAGGGAGACGGACCGCTTTTCGCGGAACGATTGCATTATGAACGGGGAAGAGCTTGGCTTTGGGAACCTGATACACTTCTTCTAGAATATTTGAAGTGTATTCACTCACCGGAATAACCAAGTCTGCCTCAGCGAGGGCTTCTTTTTCTATTTCATAGATCCAATTGGGCGCATCGGGTCCGCTACCGCTACGATCGTACTCGAGAGAATGCACATGCAAAACCGCAGGTCGCTTGGTTTCTCTTTTGATCCCAATGGCAGCCGGAAAGGTCATCCAATCATGTGCGTGCACCAGATCGAAGCGTTCGCTACGAGCGATACGACGAGCCAAAGTTTCATAGTGGGCTACCCGCTTGAGCAAATTGCCACTATAGAGTCCTTGCACCTCAGCTTTATTGGCGTAGCCTTGCAGCTTTACCGGTAAACGAAGAGAGGATCCCGGCTGATTATCCCAATTTCCATCAGCTAATTGATCTAGCCCTAAGATGGAAGGAGCACCAGCAGGAATCCCCTGCGAATTTGGTAATATAACTTTGAGGTTGACAAATCGCTCTAGCGCTTCTGCCAAGCCTTGAGATGCCACACCTAGCCCTCCATTGATGTATGGAGGATACTCCCAGCCCAACATAAGTACCTGTGGTAGCATGTAGTAAACGTCTAGGAGTAAAGCTAAGAAAAATGAACCTTAATTCAGGTTCATATCGGCAATAATTGCCTCAATTTTATCCCCAAGTTGTGCATAAACACTGTCAAATTCTGATTTCTCAGCCATTGGTGCCTGCACACTGAAATAAAACTTGATCTTTGGCTCGGTACCAGAGGGACGAGCTGACACTTTAGTGCCGTCTTCAGCCATAAACTGGAGTACATTTGAGACCGGGAAGTCAATAGCAGATTCGGTTCCAGAAGCGAGGTCTTTCTCGATAGAAGACTTATAATCACGCATCTTCACCACTTTGCTACCGGCGATAGAAGCAGGAGGGTTGGCGCGAAGTTCTGCCATCATTTGTTGGATTTCTTCCGCTCCTTTTTTACCGGTACGCTTGATGGAAATCAGGTGCTCGCGGTACATACCATACTGCTGGTAAATCTCCATCAAAAGATCAAATAAGGTGATGCCTTGATCCTTGGCCCAGGCTACAACCTCAGCCAACATGGCGCAAGAAATAATCGCGTCCTTATCACGCACAAAGTCATTGACGAGGTAACCGTAGCTTTCCTCTCCGCCACCGACAAACTCTTTTTGCCCTTCAAGTTCTTTGATCTTCTCGGCGATATATTTGAAGCCAGTAAGCACATTGTAGCAATCAACCCCAAAACGCTCCGCCATTGCATCGAGCAAATCAGTAGTTACGATTGTCTTACAGATATACTGCTTACCATCAAGTAGATTTTTGTCCTGACGAGCCTTGAGAAGGTAGTAGATCATGCAGCTTGCCGCCTGATTGCCATTGAGCAATTGCCATTCACCATGGTGATTTTTGACTCCAATACCCACTCGATCAGAGTCAGGATCAGTTCCCATCACCAAATCAGCGTCCATCTCCTTGGCCATATTTAGGGCCATGCTCATTGCTTCAGCCTCTTCTGGGTTAGGATAAACCACGGTTGAGAAATTGCCATCAGGGATGCTTTGCTCCGGCACAGTATGTACCTCGGTGAAGCCTAGTTTTTTCAATATCGGTGGCACCATAGTGATACCCGTTCCGTGAATCGGAGAAAACACAATCTTGAGATCATGCTGGTTCTTAATTGCTTCCGGTGTAACCACATTGGTAGTGATCTTCTCAAGATAAGGCTCATCGATCAAGGTGGTGATGCGCTCAATTTTGCTTTCGTCAGCGTCAAAGTTGACGGTATCAAGAGATACTTTAGCTACTTCTGCTACGATATTTTTGTCGTGCGGAGGCGTTACCTGACCACCATCATCAAAATAGGCCTTGTAGCCATTATATTCTTTGGGGTTGTGAGAAGCGGTGAGTACAACGCCGCCTTTACAGCCTAGGTAGCGAACTGCAAATGATAATTCTGGCGTGGGGCGTAGTTCCTCGAAGAGGTAAACCTTAATACCATTTGCAGAAAAAACTGCTGCAGTAACTTCGCCAAAATACTGGCTATTGTTACGACTATCATAAGCAATAGCCACACTGATTTCTTCCCCCGAAAAAGTCGCGTTTAGATAGTTGGCAAACCCTTGAGTGGCCATGCCGATGGTGTACTTATTGACGCGGTTTGAGCCAACGCCCATTATACCTCTAAGACCGCCTGTACCAAATTCTAGATCCTTATAAAAAGAGTCAACTATTTCGTCTGTGTTTTCACTATTGAGCATGCGGTTGATTTCCGCTTTAGATTCGTCGTCGATTGAGCTGTTGAGCCATTCATTGGCCTTCGCCTGAACGCTAGGGTCGATCGCTACCATATTGATTAATTGTTGATTGATTGAAGATTTGAACTGTTGAAAATCATTGATGAAGCCAATACAAATGTTGGTTTCAACACAAGCTTCATTTCTTACTTGCGAAAACTAAGCCTTAATATCCTTTATTGATAAAAATAATGTCTTTCCCGCTTAAATTTCCGCCTGATCGGAGGAAAATAATCCTAAGATTAATTTGCCTTAACACCCAAGTAAACCGGTGGATGCACAATATCTAGTTGAGGAATAATGGGTGCGAGACTGAAGCGTTCGCTAAGGGCGTGAAAAGAAAGATGATGGCCTCGATATGCAAGCCTATACTGTAAAGAACTTCCACCGTCAAACAAAGTAGCATGCTGCAACTCTAATTTCTGTGCCAGACTTGCCAACTCTCTAACATCTAAAATTCCGCCTGCTGCTGAAGCGATCCAGATGATATGGCCATTTTTTCTCATCCCTGCCAGGGAACGGTAGGTCTTGGAGTTACCATCAAAATAAGGATTTGATTTCAAATGGACGTAATCAAAAACCCGATGATCCTTCATGATCGAAGGATAACATTGGAGTAGTTCGCTGGCTTGTCCTGCGGTTTGTTCTAACAGAGATTTAGGGCCAAAGTAGGGTTTGCCGTTTTTGACAAAAAAGAAACCTGTCCAATTAGGGAAATTACGATTGGCTTGTTTGCCTTGGTGAATCACCGCCCCTAGAGGCTTATCGTTTTCATCGAAATAGTTGGCATTGATGCAAAAGGCCAGCTCCTTTTTCTTTCCCAATTGAGAAGCTGTGGTGAGCTTGAAGTCCGTTTCAAAGGCCGCCTCAAACTGAAAACGGGCCGGATCAAATTCAAAGATATTGAGATGGGGATTGGAAATCGCATTGATGGAGGAGACGCGCCAGTCCTCGGAAGCACGATGAACCCGCAGCTGATAATGAAGCAGTCCATCTGCATCAAACAGCGTATCTAAATCTGCTTTTATATCTTCATGAGTAATTGAGAACACCGATTCCCAATCATCTTTGCTTTCGGCATATAGTAGTAAATCAAGCTCTGTATCTCGGATGAGATACAACATGAGATTCGAACGAAGATTAAACTCTTGCTCCGTCCAAAGTATTGCTCCAATCAAAAGAAGCAATATGATCCCTCTCCGCCATATTTTACGCTTGCGTTGCGCCAAATTGCCTAATGTGTTTCCAAAAAATAAGCGATTATCGTGCCGCTAAAGCCAAGTCATAGGCTCTTTCATAATGTCTGGTCAAATTCTCCCAATCAAATAATTCAGAACCTTCCTCAAGCTTATATCGTTGTTTGATTCGGATTTTGCGGTCTTCTTGAACAAATGAGAACAGATAATCAGTCAATTGGTTGGCCGCTTCATCAAAGCTGCGGTTGCGACGATGCACCACATACATTCCTACGGATTCCGGATTAGGTACTTCCTGTTCGAGGTAGTCCCCAAACCCTGCCATATCACTCGTCACCGCCGGCACACCACTCGCCATACATTCTAAAGGTGTATAGCCCCATGGCTCGTAGTAGCTAGGAAAAATACCCAAGTGACAACCTCTGACAAATTCGCCATACTCAATCCCCCAAAGAGGACTTGTACCACTTATAAAATCAGGGTGATATACGATCTTCACACGATCATTTTCGTGATTAAGCATATTTGAACTTCGCATAAAGTTCAGAATATCATCCTTGCCATCATTATACAAATTGTGCGTAACGATGGATGGGAGGCCGTCAGACTTCCAAGATTGCAGATTACGTCTCAGCTTAATCTTTAGATTGTCATCTATAAAGTCCCTGATATCAGGAAATCCAGTCTCTGGCGTCTCTAGCAATTTGTCAAACAAGCGATCTCCGATTTGTTCTTGGATACGATTGACCGTTTGGTGCATTTTGTCTAGGGTAGCTCTGCGGTGCAGAACGTCTGGGTTGATGCTACTAAACGGCTGCTTCGTAATGAAGAACATAACCACCGTTTTATCAATCCCTGCCTCCTTCATCCGCCAATTGAGGCGCGCCAGCGCCTCTAAAGTCATATCGTAACCTTTGTTGCGATATTCGTAGCGGCCCGAAGTAAAAAAGTAAAGCGTATTATCTAAGTCAAAGTGGTAGCTGTGGTAGAAGTGCCCCATTGTAAACTTATGGATCTCTTCCTTACAGCGTTGGTGCTGAATTTGCAGTTCGTGCTGGATAGTAAATCGATTGATGTTCAAACCATTAGGCATTAATACCTCTGGTTCTCTTCCAATCAAATACTTACATTCCTGAGCAGTAAGTTCACTTACAGTAGAAAATATGTGAGCGCCATGCGCCGCAGCCCGTTCAATTTGAATTTGTGCTTCAATATTGAAGTGTTTCGCCTCCTTCGCCCAATCATAGTACGGCAAATGCTCATAAAACTCAGGATCGTTCATCGCAAGATAGCGTCCCAAGAGGGTAGCATGCGTAGTGAAGATTGTTTGGACTGGAAGTTTATCTCTTCTGATTTCGGGGATTATGGTTCCCGCCATCCACTCATGTACGTGTACAATGACAGGATCCTTATTGATTTCTTCTTCTACCAGACGACTTACCAATACCTTGACAAGCCATCCAAAAGCAGTAACCTGATTGAGCAAATCATCATCTCCGGGCATGGAGATATGGTGATGTTCCCAAAGCAAGTATTTGATCTCACCTAAGCGTTCATAAACGGTAAATGGATTGAGCAAAATCACCCGAGGTCGTCCAGCGGTCAGCCATCTCCCATAATGCACCTCAAAACCCATTTCTCTCATTTTGACCACAGCCCGACCATAAGCATTATCCTCTGGTTCGGTTTCCTCAAAAATCGCGGAGACATTGGGGTGTACATAAGGCCCGACTGCGCAATAACGATCTCCCCAGTTTTTCAACATGCTGGGAACCTTGGACCGAATTACGGTATAAATCCCTCCCACTTGGTTAGCAACTTCCCAAGCAATTTCGACCAAAAGTGCATCTTCTTTGCGCGCTTGATTCGAAGGTGAAATTTGGCCGGAGCCTAGTTCATGAGAGGAGGGGTTTTGCGTCATGGGTAGTAGTATCGTTTGTTATTGCAACACTAAATAAAATAGTGGAAAAACACTAGAATATCTAGGGTTTTCCTAATATTTAGGCCCTTATCTACCCAGATTTTGGAGGATTTGCTTGAGCACTGCTGTACACTGAGCAATTTGCTTTTCATTCAGCCCTCTTAGGGCTACAGCGAGTGTTTCGTTGGCGACATCCATTACGGGTCGATAAAGCCTTCGCCCCTCTGGCGAAAGAAATATCAAACGAGCCCGGCGGTCATTGGGGTCTGGTTGCCTTTGGGCAAGTCCTCTCTTTTCGAGATTATCTACCAAACGGGTGACGCTAGGATTGTCTCGACCAGTACGGTCGGCCAATACTTGTTGGGTAAGTCCCTCTTGTTTCCAGAGATGTACCAAAATAGATACCTGTTCCGGTGTTACGGGGAGATCTGCTGCGCGCAAATTGCGGAGCATGTGTCGATAAAGTTCCGTAAAAACTCTGTTAGTAATGATACCGAGAGAGTCTTCCTGATAGAACTGAGCAAATTTCATCTTAGATTGAGCAAGGTAAATGTGATTCCACTGCCCTATCCTCTACCTATAATATGTGTCGTTGCAAGTAAAGTAACAAA
>JBCAWW010000258.1:0-7296 GCA_038534415.1 Bacteroidota bacterium
GACTAAGCGTTCCTCAAGGAGGGAAAACTCATGATTGAGCATGGTCATCAACCTACTGCGAGCCACATAGCCATTGGTACGGCTCTTTTGCGGAGATTGGTGCTGGTCAGGAAGTTGCGGCGCATTTTTTCAAGGCGGGAGGTGCTTCTGGTACGATTGCCAAAACCATGTCAGCCTATGACATGCAGTTTAGCGACGCCATTTACGGCAAAACCAAACGCTATGTGGCTCGCAGTAGGTTGATGACCATGCTCAATCATGAGTTTTCCCTCCTTGAGGAACGCTTAGTCGATCGGGCGCCAGACACCAATTTTTTTGTCCTCAGCAACACTATCGAAACCCTCAATTACCGCAAGACCAATAAGGGACATGGTTGGATGGGCATACGCTTTCAAAGCAACCCACAAGAGAAGCCCAATGACATCATCCTCCACATGGTCTTGAAGGACCCAGAAGCCCGTTGGCAACAAGAAGCCATTGGCATATTGGGAGTAAACCTCGTCTACTGCGCCTTTCATCATAGCGATGATATCGACACTTTTCTTAAGGTACTGATGCAAGATATCTCCCATGACCGCATGGAGATAGACATGCTTTCCTTTAGAGGGCCAAGCTTTGAAGGCAAAATAGACAACCGTCTGGTGGCGCTCAAACTTGTCAAAAACGGCATCTCGGATGCGGCTATGTTCAGTCCAACCGGAAAAGTGTTACAAGCATCCGAAGCCTTATACAAAAAAAATATCCTCTGTCTTAGGGGGCGTTTTAGACCAGTGACTCATGTCAATCTGGATATGCTACAAGCCGGAAAACAACAGTTCCTCGAAGAGGAAGACGTAGAGGCTGATCGCATCATGGTACTGGCGGAGTTGACCCTAAGCAACCTTTTGGACCCAGAAATGGGCAAAATCGACGATCAAGACTTTTTAGATAGAGTAGATATCCTCGCCTCATTGGGGCAAACCGTGATGGTTTCCAATTTCAAAGAGTACTACCGTTTGGTATCCTATCTGCCCCAATTTACTCGTAAGCGCAAGATTGGCATTGCTTTGGGGGTCCTCAATTTGGAGTCCATCTTCGATGAACGCTACTACGCTAACCTAAATGGCGGCATTTTAGAAGCCTTTGGGATACTGTTTGGCCAAAACGTAAAACTCTACGTTTATCCTTACTATATAGATGCAGAACAAGTCTTGTACTCTTGCCAAAACTTCAAATTACCTCCCGAAAAATATAGCCTATTCCGCTACCTTTTTGACAATAACAAAATCGAAGACCTCAAGGAGGTCCGTACCGATTTGATGCATATCACCTCAGATCAAGTGCTATCTATGATCCGTACCGGTGAGTCAGGTTGGGAACCCATGGTGCCCGCTGAGGTAGAAGTTGCCGTCAAGGAGTTGGGACTATTTGGTTATGCCAGGGAGGCGAATAAGCACTAAACTCCTGCAGGCTTTTGCCTTTCGTTTCTCCCTAATCAGTGATTCGCTCCATCTGAGATTTTGCTATCTTGTTTAGATGTGGAATCGTCGAGAATTTCTTAAAACCAGTGCCTTAGGGGCCTCAGCTTTTAGCTTTGTTGACCCTCAAGGGCAACTTCCTCCTATCCCAAATTACGAAGAACAAGAGCAGCCTTATGCGCTGCCCGATCTTTCACCGGCCAAGTGGGTTTGGTTCCCCTCCGGGCGAACGCTTCCCAATACTTTTGTCCTATTTCGCCGCAGTATAGAAATCAAAGCAAAGCTTGTCTCCGCCAAAGGCTGGATCATGGGGGATAGTCGATATCTTTTGCACCTCAATGGGGAAAGAATTCAATTTGGCCCCGGCCCCGCTGATCCTAGATACCCAGAGGTAGACCCTGTAGATTTAGCTTCCTTTTTAGATCCCGGTCAAAATACGATTGCGGCGACCGTCTTGTATTATGGGCAGGGCGATGGTACCTGGCCGGGAGGAAAGCCTGGCTTTTTGTTTTTTCTAGAGCTAGTCTACGCCTCCGGCGAACGTCAAGTCATCGTCTCTGACATAGATTGGGACTGCAAAGTGGCTACCAGCTGGCGACCGGGCCAATACAAACGCTGGTATCTACGGGCTCTGCAAGAAGAGTTTGATGCCAATCTCTATCCCTATGGCTGGGATCAAAACGACTTTCAGATCGACCGCAGTTGGATGCCCGCCATGGAATTGCAGGCTGATCCCAACGCCCCATCCCTCAGTACAAATTACCCAGACTATCTTGGCAATATTGGTCTGGCGAAGGATAGCAGCAAAATGCGCGCCCGCTCCACTCCCCTACTCGATGAGCAGCAAGTTCTTGTCAAACATTTGGCAAATTCTTTTTATGTCGGTTGGCGGCAAGACCCGCACCTCTATTTCGATATGAAGGTACTGCAGCCTTATGAAGTAGGACACGCTAGCTCGGTCAGCAAACTGTCAAAGCAAAGCTGGCGAGTGAAGCGTTCGGCGACAGACGGCTCCGTACTTACCTTTGAACTAGCGGAGCAAATGGTAGGTTGGCCATATTTTACGGTCGAAGCCCCCAAAGGAACCAAAATCGAACTTCTTGTACATGAAGCCCACGATCCTAAGCGGGCAGAAATCATCAATACCCACTTCAACGCCTGGACTCGCTTCATCTCCGATGGACAAAAAAGACGCTTTGAGTGCTTCGATTACGAATCCTTGCGCTGGCTGCAATTGCATATCCATCCCGGAGAGGGAGAAGTCATCATCAGCGAGGTAGGCGTTCGCCGGAGGCTATTTCCTTGGCCCCATCAGCCATTGGTACAACTCAAAGACCAAGGATTGCAAAGCTTGACCGCTGCTACCTTCAATACGCTAAACAACAATGCCCAAGAAACCATCGTCGATGGCATGGGCCGAGAGCGCCAACAATATAGTGGAGATGTGGGCCATGTGATCCATGTGCTTTGTGGATTGATGGGTGAATATCAATTGGCAGCAAGATATATCCGAACCTTTAGTCAGGGGATGACCTTGGATGGCTATTTTTTGGATTGCTGGCCGGCCTACGATAGACTCGCTCGTATCTCCCAGCGGCAAATGGGCCTGACTCGCTGGGGTCCTCTCTTGGATCATGGCATTGCCTTTTGTTATGACAACTGGCATTATCATCAATATAGTGGCGATACCGCTCCCTTGCAGGAAAGTTTTCCTCGTCTCCTGCGGTTTTATAGCTATCTCAAAAGCATCATCAGGGAAAACGGTCTACTTCCGGTAGAAGACATTGGGGTGCCTACTGTTTGGCTAGACAACAGCTATAAACAGCAAGCTGATAAGCAATGTGCTTTCAATTTGTATGCGGTGGCTGCTTTTCGTCATGCCTTGGCGCCGCTTTGTGAGTTGATGCAAGAAAATGATTGGGCAAGCGAGATCAGAACCACGGCTGACAACTTGCTCAAGGCTACTCAAAGACATTTTTGGGACAAAGAGCAGGCAGTTTTTGTAGCCAATCTCCCCCGGAGAACGCTCAACTCCCAATACGATGAGCGCTCGCTTAGTCTTGCAGTGATGTACGACTTATGCCCTCAAAATGAGCTCCAGTCGACTCTCAATATCCTCCGTGAATTACCGCAAGAAGATTATTTTGGCGCTTTCCCAGCCAATGCAGGATGGCGCTATTGGGCATTGAGTAAGGCTGGGGAAATGAAGCCAATTTACCAGGACCTAAAAGAGAGATGGACGCGCATGCCTAGCATATCGCTCAACAACAGTTTGCAGGAGGATTGGGAAGTCAAAGCAGACAGTAAATCGCAATGGAGTCATGCCGCCATGGCGCCGGTATATGCGTTGAGTATGTGTTTCTTAGGCATACGACCGAGCGTTCCCGGAGGGAAGAAAATGGAAATGCGGCCCCAATTAGGTGAACTGCAGGACTTTAGTATTCGCTACTACAACCCTCATGGTAGCATCTTGATTTCGTCGAGTGGCCCCCTAGGCAATCGCCAACTTAGCTGGGAGATAGCGGGAGATTGGGAATTGGAATTGGTACTTAATGAGCAAGAGAAGGTGGCGCTTGAAAAGCTAAAGAGCAGTGAAAAAGGGTGGAAGCGTTACCGAGTAGGGAAAAAAGAAAAACTCAATCTTCGCTTTACCTAAAACGTAAAAAAGGCCTCAAAACTGAGGCCTCGTCGTCATGCTAACAGAAGTGTGAGATCGCTGACGGGAAGTTCTTACCTTAACATGTAGTTCCAATAACCTAAAACACCTTTGAGAGTAGTAATCAATTCATAGTAATCTACTGGCATCAAGATGCAGCAGTTAGCGCCTTCTTGATAACTACCTATCAATATCTTGTCGAACATTGCGGGTACCATCATTAGTATCGGCAATTGTGCAAAGCGCTCATCTTCGCGGAGAATTTGCAATAGCTCTAGTCCGGATTTGCGAGGGAGGAAATAGTCAACAAACAAAATATCATGCGTACCGATCACGATGCGCCCTTCCTCCAGCTGAGTTTGGAACTCCTCAGCACTTTTCAAAAACACAAACTCTAACTTTATTGCGAGTTCCTCTACGGCCACTTGTAGCAAATGTCTATCTGCGGGGTTGGCAGATACAAATACTACTTTCCGAATCCCTTTAGGAATTACCATCGGTTTCCTAGATTCCTTCATCTCTATTACAGCTTCTAGTTCAGGATATTTTTGGATTAGTCTCATTCAGAGGTTGATTATCATGATACAAAGCTAGCTAGGCAGCCGCTGAGAAAAATCCGTCATTTCCTAGAATTGGAGACTAAGTGATTTACTTAGAATGAGACCTCAGTATTGCTCCGGATTTTCGTCAAAAGCGGCGCTAATTGATCTGTAACATCCTCTAAATGGACAAACTGCATATCAGCAAAGCGTGCTTGTAGAGAATTGAGGAGGCGGCCCTGATACGGGTGGATGACGATCTTCAAGACTCTTTTGGGGCAATGATTTTGGAAATTTTGTAAGGCTCGATTTACGCCCTCTGGGCAACTGCTAACATCCAAAATGGCAACACCTAAGCCTGCGTATTGCTTAAAAACGCCTGACATGCGTCTCAATAGATCTTTTTCCTCCACACAACAGCATAGAGGAAGGAGGGAATCTGGAACAGAATCTTTAATCGCATTGAGGTTGGATAAGTAACGACCAATAAGGATGATCATCGCCATAAGAGGGATTCATTTTTACCGAAACAGCTCAAATGTAAAAATCCGCAAGCAGGTTTTTTTACGCGATTTACTTAGAAGGGTATTTGAATAGGCCGGGCGGGCCTCTTAGAAAAGGAAAAAATGCGGGGCCTTTTAGTCTACCAGACCATTTTCATAGGCGTATTTGATCAGCCCTGCGATGGTCTTGCTCTGAGTTTTGACCTGTAGGTTGCGTTTGTGAGCTTCCACCGTTCGGATGCTGATAAAGAGTTTTTCGGCAATCTCTTGGTTGGAGAGGTCTGCCAATATCCATTTCAACACTTCTTTTTCGCGAGTAGTAAATTTGACATTGACCACAGATTGAATCGATTTGCGATTAGGGCTGAGACTATTCATGACGGAGCGAGCCGCCCCTGAACTATAATAGACTTCCCCAGCCAATACGGCTCGAATCGCACTCACGACTTCATTCTCATCACAGTTTTTCAACAAATACCCACTAGCCCCTGCCTTGATCAATTGTTTGATATGGGTGGGATCATCATGCATCGTCAATATCATGATTAGGGTGTCGGGATACTGCTCTCGGATTTTGCGGGTGGTCTCCAAGCCTCCCATCTGAGGCATACTGATATCCAACATGACGATATCGACGGCTTGGGTTTGGAGAAAAGCCAAGGCCTCGACCCCATTGCTGGCCGTAGCCACCACCTCAAGGTCCGCTTCCTTTTCAAGATAAGCGATGATACCCTCTCGGATCAATTTATGGTCGTCAACGATGAGTATTTTCCACGCTTCCATAGGCAAATGTATTCATGGCTATTTGTAAAGTAAGCACGCTGCCTTTGTCGAGTATAGAGTCAATAAAGAACAGGCCCCCCAAGGCTTGTACCCTCGTCCTAATATTGCTAATCCCTAATCCATCTTCTACTAGCGAGGGGTCAAAACCTTTGCCATTATCCTCAATAGTAAGCTGCAACAGCTCCTCGTCTTGCGTCAGTTGGATATTGACCTCCCTTGCAGCCGCATGCTTGATGATATTTTGGATAGCTTCCTGACAGATACGATACAGACTAATCTCTAGCTTTTGCGGAAGCTGGACACCTTCAGGCAAATTGTGGAAAAAATAAAACTCTATCCCATCTCCTTCTAATGCATTGATGAGATTCTGAAGGGCGAGGACAAAGCCAAAATCAACGACTACCTGTGGCATCAAAGCATGGGCGATTTTTCGACTCTCTTCGATGGCTAGATCTAAATATTCCTTCGCTACCCCGAGCCGGTTTTGGCCTTTATCGCTCAAGCTCGCTTTTTCGCGACTGAGCGTATTGAGATTGAGCAATACCGTAGTAAGGCTTTGGCCTAGGCCATCATGCAGATCTCTGGCGATTTGCTTACGGGCTTTATCCTCCGCTTTGATCACTGCCGAAAGTAAGCGGTCCTCGGCCAATTTTTCTTCCGTACGGTCTCGGCACAAACCAAATACTTCTCGCACCTCTCCTTTTTGACTGATCCTCAGCCCCCCCCAAGTATTGATATAGCGAGTCTCTCCATCCTTACGGATAATTTTATGTTCTAATGAAAAAGGTTTGTGGTCGGCAAAGGAAGCCTCAATCTCTTCGCGGATTCTGCTTTTGTCCTCAGGATGAATCATGCTTACCCACTCATCAAAGCTTGGGGTTTCGTCCTGCGCAATCCCAAAAATCTCTCGCATCTGAGAAGACCAATCAAAAGCACTGATTTCTGCATTCCAGTGCCAGACACCGATTTGGGCAATTTGCTGGGCTTCTTTTAGCAATTCGTCTGTCTCTTTCCGTTTTTGAGCCGCTTTGCGGAACGAGCTAATGTCATAAGCGGCATAGCTCAATTGTTTTACCTCGCCTTTATGATTCAATATGGGCTTGATCCGCGTCTGGGTAATCAATTCACCAAGGCTAGGTACTCGACTATGCTCTTCAAATGCGAGGACTTCTTTATTGTCTACCGCTTTTTGATAAATAGATATTTTGTAATCGGCTTCTGGCTCAGACATTCCGATATAATCCACAAATACCTCTCTCAACTCCTTCCCCACTAGATTGACGGCATCTCCTGGTACCAAATAACGAGAATAGTAGCGTTCGGCAGCGCCGTTTAATGCCAAAATCCGAAAGCGCAAT
>JBCAWW010000259.1:0-7266 GCA_038534415.1 Bacteroidota bacterium
CACCTACGCTGATCGCGAAGCTGAGATGAGTGGAAGCAATTATTATTGGAGTCACCCGCTCAGTGAGATCCTTATGGCCTTAAAACAAGCAGGCTTGGCGATACAATTTTTTCATGAACACAACTATATCAATTGGAATTGTTTGAAAGGATTAGAAGAAATCGGGCCTTATCAGTATATTTTACCCAAATGGGGGCACAAGGTCCCTTATATGTACTCGATTAGGGCAGTTTTAGCCTCTTAAATCCATTCTTGTTTTTGTATGCGCAACTCACTATTGCTTTTTGGCTTAGTGTTGGGGTTGAGTTTTTCCCTCAATGCACAGATTGATCTCAGTTATTATCTAGACGCTTCTTTTTCTTATGACCCTAATGTCCCCACCCCGCAACAAGTACTGGGCTTCGAAGTAGGGGAGTGGCACGTAAGGCATGATCAGCAATTACGATATATGGAGACTTTGGCAAAACTGTCTCCGAGGATGAAGATTGATACGCTTGGATATAGCCACGAGCTGCGTCCGATCGTGCATTTGAGTGTGAGTTCGCCTGCCAATATCGAGCGCTTAGAGGAAATACGAGTAGAGCATGTCAAACTCGTATCTGGTGAAAAAACTGAGCGTTCTCCGAAGGAATTGCCGATGGTACTTTGGATGGGATACAGTATCCACGGCAATGAGCCCAGTGGTGGTAATGCTGCCTTGCTCAGTGCCTATCATTTAGCGGCGGCCCAAGGTCCCGAAATAGATGAAATCTTGGCCAATATGGTCATTCTTTTAGACCCTTGTTACAATCCAGATGGTTTCAATCGTTTTGCGAGCTGGGCCAATACCCACAAAGGAATCAAAGTCGTCAATACTGATCCCAATAGCCGCGAGCATAATGAGGTTTGGCCAAGAGGAAGAACTAACCACTATTGGTTTGACCTCAATCGAGATTGGCTATTAGTGAGGCATCCCGAGTCCCAGGCCCGTATCGCACAATTTCACCACTGGAAGCCCAATTTGCTGACTGATCACCATGAGATGGGAACTAATTCGACTTTCTTTTTCCAACCTGGCGTTCCCTCCAGAAATCATCCGCTGACGCCTGAAGCTACTTTTGAGCTGCACAATGAGCTAGCGACTTACCATGCCAAAGCGTTGGATGAAATTGGCTCTCTTTACTATACCAAAGAAAGCTTCGATGACTTTTATTATGGCAAAGGCTCTACTTATCCCGATATCAATGGCGCGGTGGGGATATTATTTGAGCAGGCATCGAGTAGGGGACACGCTCAGACGCGCAACGACGGCACTGTTTTGACTTTTCCTTTTACGATACGTAACCAGTTTAGGACCTCACTTTCTACTATTGAGGGGGCCTTTAATATGAGGGGGGCATTTTTGCAGCATCAAGCAGAATTCTATCGTTCTGCGAAGCAAGAAGCCAAAGCTGACCCTATCAAAGCCTATATATTTAGTGCTCCAGAAGACTCGCGCAGAGCAGCTGAACTAGCCAGCCTGATCAATCAGCACGACATCGATCTCTATCACCCACAAAACGATATTACAAGCAGCGGGAAATCCTACTCAGCGGATGAGTCTTTTATCATTCCTCTCGATCAAGCTCAATACCGGCTGATCAAGGCCATGTTTGAGCGTCGTACCAGTTTTACAGATAGCTTATTTTATGATGTCTCGGCTTGGACTTTGCCCTTGGCTTTTAATTTGCAAGATGCTGCGCTTAGTGCTGGAGAGTTGCGTGCAGCCGGCCTTGCCGAACGCTTAACTTCCATAGCCTATTATGAAGGGGAAATCGTGGGCGAAACTGAGCCATATGCCTATGTATTTGGCTGGGAAAACTATTATGCCCCGCGATTGCTCAATCAGCTTATGGAGGCAGGTCTAAAACTAAAAGTAGCGAACAAAGCGTTCCGCAGCGCGGCGGGAAAAGACTTTGCGATCGGGAGTATCCTACTGCCTGTAAGTGGACAAAATCTGTCAGCTACTGAGATTAGATCCCTACTACAAATTGGCGCCAAAGAAAATAGTATTGATGTCTACGGCTTAAGCAGTGGGCACACCCAAGGAGTAAGCCTGGGGAGTAACAGCTTTGCCTATATCAAGCCGAAAAAGATACTGTTGATGACTGGTGATAATGTGAGTAGTTACGAAGCCGGGGAGGTCTGGCATTTGCTTGATCAGCGTTATGAAATTGATGCCACGCATCTAGAAACAAACGACTTTGGCAAGGTCAAACTCTCTGATTATGATGTGATTATCATGCCAAACGGCAATTACAGCAAAATAAGTGCACATACTGCCAAGCTTTCTACTTGGCTCGCAGAGGGAGGTACCATCGTCGCTTGGAAAAATGCTTTAAATTGGCTGCATACACAAGGTCTCGCCAATTTTGAATTTAAACGCAGGACCCAAAAGCAAGATCCTGATTTGCCTTATGCCGGGAAAAGCAATCGCTCTGGTGCGCAAGTGATTGGTGGGGCCATAATGGAGGCAAGGCTTGATTTGACTCACCCCTTGGCTTATGGCTATCGTTCAGAAACTTTAGCGCTATTTAAAAATAGCTCTGTGATATTGAGCCCTTCGAACAAAGCCTACATCAATCCTCTCAAATACAGCGAGGAACCTTTATTGAGTGGCTATCTATCTGAGGCCAATGCCCAAACGCTTTCGGGAGCTGCCGCGGCTCAAATCGTCAAAAGAGGGCGGGGGAGGATCGTAGCTTTAGCAGATAATCCCAATTTCAGAGCCTTCTGGTACGGCACCAATCGACTCATGATCAATGGCATCTACTTTGGCTCCATGATGAACTAATGGCTAATCGATTCTGCCCACTAGCTCAAGCAAAACTTCATAGTAATTTTGGTCGAGTAGGCGAGCCTTGAGCCATGCATAAAAGCTCATTTCCTGCAAATCCTCCTTTTCGGCGGTTTTGATGGGAAACTGCTGCCTAATTTGGTCGTAAATCTCAGCTTGTTTAAAGATTTCGGGTTGGTGGATCATCTTTTCCACTACTCCCAAGAAAATTTTGCCTTTGCTGTACTCATCTGTCAATAGGAGATCTCCGTATTGCTTTTCGATCATCTTGATCTGTTTGAGGACAAGATCTTCATTGCCAAGATCCATTTGCAGGATCAATTCGCTCAGATACTTTTTCAGGACCCATTCCCGTCCCATTTCCCGTTCTTGTGATTTTTCAGAGCCCGGCATATTGAGGCCACAGCGAAATGCCAGTGAATATTCTTGCCGGAGAAAGTGATTGATCCCTAGATTGAAATAGGCATTGAGTTGGTCCTGACGCCGAGTACCGATTATGGGGTTTTCTAGAAAGTCCTTTAGCAGGGCTACTGATTTTTCGCTTTCATTGAGGAAAGTATAATTGGCAGCCTTGAGCATCACCACCCTTGGGTAAAACAAAGACCAATGACTCTTTTTGTAGCGCTCTGAGCTTTCGATCAGTTTATCTAGCCAAAGCAGCGAAGCCGAAAATTTTTTGTTGCGATAAAGCACATGCGCGATCATGTACAGAAGCTCCAGTCGGTAGGCATGATATTGTTGCTGGAAGCCATAAGTAGCTTCTATATGTTCGTATTGAGCGATGATAAAGGGTTCGAAAGCATTGAAATCTCGCTTAGCCAAAACTGCGCTACGGGCAATTTTCATCAGCTTGAAAAATAAACGCGGACGTTTACCCACTACCTCCGTGAGTTGGTATTCCTCTAGGACACTTTGTACGGTTTGGTCAAAATCTAGATGACGCCCCTTTTGCTTCACTTCCTGCAATTGCTTCGCAATCAGACTGCAAGCAATATTGGCTCTTTCATCTTCATCTACTCTGACTCTGTTGTGCTTCATTTTGTCGAGTAGTTCTTCTATCCCTCCGGGGAACGCTCGGTCGAGTTTTTCAATTTGTAATTGGTATACGCTGTGTAGGAGGTCATGATGTTCATGCGCGAGGGCTAGCTTTTCGGCCTTGCTCAAATAGCTCCATGCCAGTTGATCCAGGCGTTGATTGAATAGGTAGCGCGCCAAAGACATATGCCCCATGATGGTGGAAGCAGCGCTAGGGTCATCTTCAATTTGTTGTAGCATCAAAAAGGATCTCAACTGCTGCATCAAGCGTTTACGGAGGGCATGATAGGCAGTAGGATTAGGCTTATCTGGATAAAGTTTCTTGACGATATCCTCTTCTTGGTCCGCTAATAATAAAGCCAAGAGGGCTTCATCTTTCCGGTTCTTTTTGGGTTTTTGCCTTTGTAAGAAGCGAGTGAAAGCCCTTTGCTCATCACTGGAAAGGGTACTAAGAATCGTTTTGAGTTTATCCATTTGCTATTGAGCTATAGGGAAGTGTACTCCCAAAATAGATAAAGGTTCAGCCTTTTAAAAGTCAGTAATTTTAAGTGTATAATATTGTTGATGAGCTGATTAGGGTTATTGAGTCATTTTTTAAAAGTCCCGAATTTTCATAAGTAGGTTTAACACTCTCTATTCCGTTCCGTTTCTTGAGGCATAATCAATCAATGTATTATGAAAGGAAACACTTATCAGAGAAACACAAACGCATGGCGTTTTCAGACTTGGGCTTCATTTTTATTAGCCCTCGGCCTTACCCTTGCTGGCATTGTCCAGATGGATGGAGACTTTTGGGTGAGAGGTTATTTGGTGATGGGCGTACTTTTTTCGGTTGGAACGAGTTTTACCCTTTCCAAAACCATTAGAGATGACCATGAGGCAGAGCAGATCATCAGCCAAGTGAGGCGTGCCAAGACAGAGCGCATGCTCAATGAATTGGATGAGTAGCTCAGCTATAATTAGATAGTGAGCTAAGTGTTCTGCGAAGCAGCAATAAGAAAAATAAAGATTCCGGAATCTTTTACTATTTACAGACTCCCAAATAAGAAGGCCATTTCACTTGCAATCTGCAGGCTTCTGCCTTCATATGTCTCTGCCTGCTGGGGAGTTCCGTCTGACTTTTTAGGATCTACATAAGGTAGGGCGACTCGCGCGCTCGCACCAAATACAATCGGACAGGCCTCATCTGCCTCCGTACAGGTCATCACAGCGCAAAAATCTGATGAAGGATTTTTCGCATCATCATACTTCTTTGACCAAGCCAATTGTGGCGCTAAAGCATCTGAGTACTTTACCTCATAGAGGGGATTATCGGACTCGTCTTGTGGCTTAATGATAAATCCTTGCGTCCGCAAAGCGGCAATGGCGTTAGGATTAAAGGCCGTAGCTTCGGTGCCGCCAGAATAGGTCTCTAGCTGGTCAAAACCATAATGATCCGCCATGACTTTGGCCCAAACTTGGCCAAAATGGCTTCTACGAGAATTATGGGTGCAAATAAACACCAAGCGCGGTTTTTGTCCTTGCTCGATGGCAGTTTGAACGTAAGCTTTGACTTCGGCAAGCTTGCTTTGACGATCAACTGGAAGCGCTTGTCCCAATTTGATTGCTTCCTCGATCAAGGAAGCGATCGTCTCAAAAATTTGTTTTTCTTTTGGTGTGTTAGATGGCATCATCATTTACGTCTTTCAATTCCCAAGTATGGTCCGCTAAAAGGCGAACGCTAGAAATGAAGACTGGAAAGGGATTAGAGCGTCCCCATTCGTTGGGACCAACCAGAGACAGAACCCATTCGCCATTCTCTCTTTCATAGAGATGATAAGTTTGATGGATAAGGGGTTCAAACCCGACAGCGGCTTCATAAATGCGGGTAGAGACTTCGACTCGTTTTTGGATATCGCGAGCTTGAGAAGCGAGCAGTTCTATTTGCTCTCTGATACGCTCCATTTGATCGCCGGTCTGCTCCACCATCGCCTGCATGGCTCTGCCTTTGACTTTACCTTTGTCAATTGGTTTGATGATCGGACTGCCTACATTATGTGCATAGGGGAGGCTATGCGGATTTTCGGCTATTTTGTCGGCATCTATGGGGTTTACAAACTCAATATCTTCCTCTTCAGACTTCATGTTGCAAAATTATAAAAACAGAAAACGGGAACCTAAAAGATTCCCGCTTCGACACACATGATTGAGGATAGGACACACATGATTCGATAAAAAGTAGTTCGTATGATGTGTATGTTGTTCCTCTACTTTTTTAACTTACTTCAAGCTAAAAAACCTTTCGGAACATAGAAAATATCACGTGCTTCGTTAAAGCGGGAAACCTGACTTCCTGATGTAAGAAATCGCTCAGCCGCGAAAAGGTTTTCAAGAATGTCATATTTAGTCTAAAAAATAGAGAAAGCTCTACCTGAGAGGGTAGAGCTTTCGATAAACACGTTCAAAGCCATAATGGCTGATTTAACTGAAAACAAGCCCATGCGCCAAACTAATGACACAATATTCTTAAATATTACATTGATCGCTTTGTCTTGACGTTAGATTATAGGCTTTATTTATCCTGGGACATAGCGATGTGAGCGTAAAATTGCCAGACTTCCAGCACATCTTCCAGCTCAACTTCATAGGGAGCGAAGTGCGGATTGTCCGAAGTAAGTAATAAAGACTCCTGTTTGGTCCCCTTAGGGGAGAGGTAAACTCGTTTAAAAACGAGTCCTTCCTTAGTAACTAGTACATAGCGTTCGCCTACTTTGATCTCGTCGATCTCGACAAACTTGCCCAGTACGACCGAACCGGCAGCTACGGGCGGCATCGAATCACCACTGATTTCAAATGCTCTAAAAGTAGCGCCCGTCGGCAACCACGGAAGGTGAAAGCTTTCTAATTCTTTGATGTATTCACGGTCTGAATATCCTTTGACATAACCCGCGGCAGCCTTCTCTGGCACCATGGCAATTTTTTCTACGTCATTAGCGTCTACCGGCACGGCCAAGATTTGCAATCTTGTATGCCCAGGCTGCAATACCTTCTGAAGACGATGGCTTTGGAGGGATTCTAAATCGATACTGATGATACTTTGATAGTCAATATTGAAATGCTTGAGGATGGGCATCATCAAATCAGGCTGCGGAAATGCTCGCCCTTCCTCATAAGACCCAATATTTCGGCCGATCGCCTGGATCTTTCTAGGGTCGTTATCTCTTGAGATAATCGTCGCTAAATCTTTTTGTGTCAATTTGGCCCGATCACGCAAAAACCTAAGGTTTTTACCCAATTGGGATTTAAATGCTTGTCTTTCCATTGTTCTGAACGTGTTTGCTAGCAATATTAGCAAATTATTGCTAATTAAACAAGCATTGCTCGCTAAAAATAATAGGAAAGTGGCATGTCTTCACATTACTTGAGTGATAGAAAAT
>JBCAWW010000260.1:0-7246 GCA_038534415.1 Bacteroidota bacterium
GCATTTGGATTTTCGTTTTCATGACCTTCTGATATTCATCCGAACAATCAATATCAATCGGATTAGAAGAAGGAGGATCAATCTTAAGTGGATCTACGGGTTTACCATTTTTGTAAAAACGAAAATCCAAATGCGGGCCAGTCGAGAGTCCCGTGCTACCGACATATCCGATCAGCTCACCTTGTTTGACGCTGCGGCCTTTTTGCATGCCTGAAGCATAAGCGTTAAGGTGCAAGTAGGCCGTCATGAAATTGCCATTATGCTTGATCTTGATCATTTTTCCAGCACCGCCGCTATAACCGATAGAAATAATAGTACCGTCTCCGACGCTGTAGACAGGCGTTCCGCGAGGAGCGGCATAATCAACCCCTAAATGCGGACGACGAATCTTCAAAATAGGATGTAAGCGGCTATAAGAGAAGTGAGAACTAATCCGACTAAACTGCAATGGAGCCTTGAGGAAGGTTTTGCGAAGGCTGTTGCCTTTTTCGTCGAAATACTCACTGCCTTCTCCCTGATCAAAAGAAAAGGCAAACATCTCTTTATTGTTGTGCGTAAAAACGGCGGTTTTGATATCTCCGAGTCCTGCGGCTTCGCCTTCAACGGCAAAGGATTCATATACCACTTTGTAACAATCGCCGGCTTGAAGCCCAAAGAAATCAATGGCCCAAGCATAAACATCGGCCAATTTATTGACCAATAAGGGCGAGCCACCAGCATCAATGATGGATTCATAGAGGGAGGTGTTGATCACCCCCGAAAGGCTATGCTGTAAAGTGTCGACAGGATTTTGGCCGCGATAAACCGAAACGCTATCCTCCAGGCGCAAGGCGACATAATCAATCGCATTGGGATGATAGACAAAGGTACATTCGTTTTGATTGCTATCGATCGGATGGATAACCGTATAGTCTTTGTTGGCTTGTAGATGTCTTACGTTGAAGTCTTCGCGAGGCAATAAACCGATCTTGGCGATGGTTTGGGCCGAAACCCCATATCGCATCAAGACTTCTGAGAGGTTTTCGTTGGCAACAAAAGTAGCTTTAGAAACTTGCATCCCATCGAGAGTAGCACCGTATAAAGTCATTGGTGTTTGCGCTACAGACTCCGTATCTTTGTCGGCGTCTGAACGTAAAGCTCCGTTTGGAGCCTGCCTACAAGCAGGGAAAATAGTAAGAAATAGCAGGGTAATCAGAGAGGAATACAGGAGCTTTGTTTTCATTTTGCGTAAATATAACGCGCTTATCCGCTGCCAAATATTTACAATTTCAGCGGGAATTCACAATAAAACTCATATTTCCCATGGCATTATACAATAAGATCAACCGAGATGAGCTCAAAGCAGCCATGGCAGAGAGCACTGAGGCACGCCTAACCGTCTCCTTTTATCGTTACGCCCAGATAGAACATCCCCATGTTTTTAGGGATGAATTATTTAAAGCTTGGGATGCACAGGGTGTGATGGGTCGTACTTATGTGGCTGCTGAAGGCATCAATGCACAAATTTCGGTACCCAAAGCAAGTTGGCCCGAATTTGAGGCGCACTTAGATAGCATTTCCTTTTTAGACAATCTTCGCTTGAACGTAGCCTTTGATGATGATGGCAAATCATTTTTCAAGCTCAAGATCAAAGTAAGACCCAAAATTGTCGCTGATGGCTTAGATGACAGCAGCTTCAACCCAGGAGCAGGAGGGATCCACCTCAAGGCCGCAGACTTCAATGAATTGATCAGTCGTGAGGATAGCATCTTGATTGATATGCGCAATCATTACGAATCCGAAGTAGGCCATTTTCAAGGTGCTGTGACCCCTGATGTAGATACGTTTAGGGACTCTTTGCCCATTATAGAAGATATGCTCGAAGAGCATCGCGACAAGCATATTGTAATGTATTGTACCGGTGGGATTCGCTGCGAAAAAGCCAGCGCTTGGTTCAAGCACAAAGGCTTTGAAAATGTGTACCAGCTAGAGGGCGGCATCATCAAATATGCCCATGATGTCGAACAAGAGGGACTGGAAAATAAATTCGTAGGCAAAAATTTTGTTTTTGATGAGCGCCTCGGCGAACGCATCACTGAAGATATAATCGCCCACTGCCACCAATGCGGCAAGCCCTGTGATACGCATACCAATTGCAAAAATGTAAGCTGCAATCTACTGTTTATCCAATGTGAGGAATGTGCCAGCAAATATGAAGGCACTTGCTCTGATGATTGTCAAGAATTCATTCATCTGCCCGAAGAAGAACAGCTCGCTCGCCGTAAGGGTGCCGATAGCGGTATTCGTATCTTTAGCAAAGGAAGATTTCCTAAACCCACGCCTGAAAAGCAATCCTAATGCTCCTACAAATTCCTTTTAGCCTCCCACCAGAGATATTTAGTATTGGCCCTCTGACCGTCCGTTGGTACGGCTTATGCTGGGCCATGGGCTTTGCGATAGGCTATTTTGTCATGCAAAGGATCTTTAGACGCGAAGGGGAAAGCGAAGCTTGGCTGGATTGGTTGCTACTGATTTTGGTGCTTTGCTCTGTATTAGGAGCACGTTTGGGCCACGTCCTCTTTTACGACTTACCAGCAGATCCAGAGCGTTATTTATCGAGGCCCTGGGAAGCCTTGGCCTTTTGGAAAGGCGGTATGGCCAGTCATGGCGGTTTTATCGGTTTGGTTTTAGCTTTCTTTCTTTTTTCCAAATATGTAAGCAAGAAACCAGTCCTTTGGGGCAGTGATCGGGTGGTATTGCCTACGGCTATCGCTGCGGGCCTAATTAGAGTTGGCAACTTTTTCAATCAAGAAATTGTAGGAACTTTTACAGATGTGCCTTGGGCCGTACAATTTGTACTCAGAGGCGAAACCATGGGCCGACACCCAGCCCAATTGTATGAGGCCGTTTGTTATTTTGGCATCGCAGCCTTTTTGTTTTTCCTGTATTATCGCAAAGAAGGGGGCAAGCAGTTAGGCTTTCTCACTGGCGTATTTTTGAGTTTGACTTTTATCGCGCGCTTTCTGGTCGAATTTCTCAAACCAGGCCAAGAAGCCTTTGAGGAAGGGATTTTGCTCAATATGGGTCAGTGGTTGAGTATTCCGCTCATCTTATTTGGGATTTACTTGATTTGGCGCTCGGGTAGGTTTACTGCTGCGCAGAACGCTTAGTCATCAAGACACATCTCCCACCGCTATATAATGTGGCATCGTGGATAAGCGTTCGGCGAGGCCGGCTCCTAAATGCTCCTCGTCAGATCGAAAAAACACCTTAGCAGCACCATTGCCCTGCACGACCCGACTCAAGAAGCCTTTTTCGCCCTTGGGGATACTGAGATAATCGCGGTATAAGTCTGTCTGGTCATCTAGCCAGATCATAGAGACATATAAGCCCTGATCGGCCAGTACGTGTTCATAAAGCTGCGGCAAGATATGCTTAGCTTTATCCCTATAATAAAGTGCATCTAGGCCCACAAAACGAAAATCTTCGGGATTTAGGATCCGTCGTAAAAACCCAATCTTCGGCAAAAATCGCATCGCCAAACGGCCGACCAAGCCCGGTATTTCTTCAATCCGCCATTTGATAGGCTGCGCCTGCACTCCCGCGATCATTTCGCCCTGCTCCTCCCACACATAATAATCATGTTGGATGCGCAAATCCTCTTTGGGATAAGAGTAGTCTTGGTAAAAGCTTTGTAGCTGGGCTTCTATTTTTGCTTTTTCGGAGGCTTTGATTTTGCGCACCTTCGGTGAACGCTTGGGCTTAAAACGACTAAAAACCATCGTGCGAAAGGAACGCAATGCCCTGAATCCATTGCTTAGCACCAAGTTAGCCGAACGGTCGTTGTCCATCACGACGTAGGCATAAAAACAAGCAGCTTGGGTATCTCGCCCCTCATATCGCCAATAGGCTTGATCGGTAAAAACCTGGGCTAATTTCTTGCGAAACAGACGATTACCCGCTTTTTGAGTCTCCTTGGCTTGCCTGACTACACCGGCTTGGGTTTGAGATTGCCAAGAAGCTGCTACCGCTAAGTAGCGAATATAATAGGCAGGCAAAGTTTGATCCTTGAGACACAATGGCTTTTGCACAAAGCCCACACAGGCTCTAATTTCATCTTCTCGCCAAAGGGTAATATAGGAACTATTGGTAAGCTCTTGTACTTTTCGCAGGCCCTCAGTGTGGCTATACCTGATGCCTCCTTTGGTGCCCCAAATGGTATTGCCAAGCAGTTTGGCGACCGCAGCATGGGCAAAGGGATCGAGTTTAAACTTCCAGCCCCGTCCTTCAAAGAGGATTTTGCTTTGTTTGCCGCCTGACATCTTATTCAGGTGCAATCACTTGCACATCATAGCCGATAAACAAGCCTGACTCTACTACTCCGATGATAGATTTGATAGCATCCTCCATCTCATCGCCGACTTGATCAAAGCGAACTTCAAGGATGATGTTCCCATTTTCAGTGATAACGGGACCGTCTTTTTGGGCTGCCATCCGCAATTGAATATCCTTAGCTCCTAGCTTTACGAGACCGCGTTCCACGAGGTGGATTGCTTCTGGAATAATCTCTACTGGCACAGCAAACTTCTCTCCGAGTTGGGTAACAAACTTAGACTGATCGACCAAGATATAGGCCTCTTCACTGGCACTAAGGACGAGCTTTTCTCTCAGCATAGCGCCTCCCCTACCCTTGATCAGATTGCCCTTGGCATCTACCTCATCAGCGCCATCATAATACCAATCGGGTTTGGCCTCTAATAAGGTTGCGGTCGGCACCCCTAACTGAGCACAAATTAGTTGGATTTCGTAGGAAGTAGGCACCATTTTGATGCGCAGGCCTTCCTCCTTCATGCGGCAACTAATCGATTTTAGGGCTAAAAATGCCGTAGAGCCAGAACCGGCCCCAATCACTTGCCCATCTTTCGCTTTAGCCGCTATTTGATCCGCAACCTTTTGCTTTTCGGCTTGGTTAGAGATGGCTTTGGTCCAGATAGATTGACGAGAAAACTGCGTATTCCAATTCATAGAAATGAGATTCGCGCGCAAATGTACGCATCAATCCTCGCTAGAAGAAACCGAAACAGATAATCCTAGTACTTCTTCGACAAAAGAAAAGCTCGCATTGCGCACAGAGGTTAGATCTTCATTTTTGAGATCAGAAATAAATACATGGTCCGCCACATCATCGAGCTCGATAAAGCGCTTTTGGGCGGCAGCGGTACTGGTAGCGGCATCAAACTCTCGCATGGCATCTACTGATACCACCGGGTCTTGATGCTCATCGTCTTTGTAGTAACAGGCTACCATATATGGTTGAGAAACGCCTTGCCAAACGGTTTCTGTCATCGTTTGGTCGATCAGAGATTGCAAAGCAATCAAGGCATCTACCGAATAACTCTGAGACCAATATTGAGTAGAAGGATCTTTTTGATCCAACTCTTTGTTTTCTCTGCGTTCGCCCACCATTGCAGCGACCAATTCACGTCCCCAGGGACCCGTGGCCCAAGAAGCGGTTGGATTTGCCACCGCAATATTAGGAGAAAACAGTAGCTGTGCGGCCACTAAGTCTGGATGCTGAGAACTCAGATACACGGAAAGCGTTCCCCCTGTGGAACAAGACATAAGAATCACTTTATCACCGATCTTGTGGCCTATGGCCAGGGCTTCCTCGGCACTTTCTACTAATTTTTGAGGCGTCAGTCCCTCCAAGGCAGCGGGTTCTTGCAGGCCGTGACTATACAATCGAGGGGCGTAGAGATTACAGCCATAGCGCGCCGCAATTTCACGATGGAGAGGATCCCCTTCCATGGGGCTGGCCGAAAAGCCATGTAAATAAACAATGGCGTAAGGCGTCTTGCGGACCGAATCAGCCCAATAGAAGCGTGATTCATTATTGGGTTTGATATTGGGGATCAATGCTTCCTTTTGGGCCACAAAACCCTCTAGCTGAGCTAGCGGTTGGGCGATAGTCGCTTTTTGGGCGTTGATCTGCTTGTACTGGGGTCTAGGCCCAAAAGCAAAAGTGGCGATCAATAATAAAAGAAAGGCGAGTAGTATGTATCTTATCTTCATAAGGCTTAATGGCTTTATGAAGACAATTTAGGCATTCTGAACACAGCATGAAAAAACGCTCCTATCTCATATATGGCCTCTTGCTTTTGTTCACCCTTGTTTTGGGCTTTACTTCTCGCTGGCAAGTGAGTTGGTATCCAGATTTTTATGCGAGGTATGCAGGCGATACTTGGTGGGCCATTTTGGTGTATTGGGGCTTGAGTTTGCTAGGGCGTAGGATGAGCCCAGTAAAAATTGCTATCGGGGCTTTGAGTTTTGCCTTTTTGATTGAGTTTAGTCAACTCTACCAAGCCGATTGGATCATCGCGCTGCGGAACACCACCCTGGGTAGCCTAGTACTAGGCCATGGGTTTTTGTGGAGTGATTTGCTCTGTTATAGTGTCGGGATTGGCTTAGCGTTTTTGCTTGATCGTTATTTATCCTCTTCCACTTCTTTGGGATACAGCCATTCAAAGGCAGCGTAAACAGCCTTGTGCAAAATAGTCGCATGGTCCTCCGTCAAGATCGGTAGGTAGTGTACGCTTAGCTTTTCATTGCCTGATTTCTGGATAGATTCGACCAATTCGTCGGCTACCTTGTGCATAACCGGATGCTCCTCGCCCAAGGAGACGAATACCTTAGCTTCAATTTCAGGATGCGTTTGGAAATACTGGTTGGCGGTCTTGATGAGCGCTTGCTTATTCCACCAAAGCGAGGGGCTAACGATGATATACTGCGTAAATAGAGCAGGCTTTTTCATCAAAAACTCCGTAGCGATCAAACCACCGAGAGATTGACCGATGATCGTCGCTTCTCCGTTGAGGGGGTAGCGTTCCGCGATGAGCGGCAAAACCTCAGTCTCCACAAAAGTCATAAATGCTTCCGCTCCGCCACTAGTAGGCAATGCTTCTAAATCCTCCTTATCCTCACTCGGAAAGGTAAAATCACGATAGCGATCCACATTGGCGATGCCCACCACAATGGACTTGGGTGCCAAATCATACATATTGAGAAACTGCATCAAGCCCGCGATATGCGGAAAATCCTCATTGGCGGAGCCATCCAGCACATAGACTACCGGATACGTCTGAGCCGAATCAGGATGATAGCCCTGGGGCAAGTAAATATTGAGGCTGCGTTCCTCGGAGAGGGCCTTTGAATCAATCCGCTCTACTAGCCCAAAAGGAAAGACTTCTTTGGCGTTGGCATAGCGAGG
>JBCAWW010000261.1:0-7242 GCA_038534415.1 Bacteroidota bacterium
CTATAAAACAAGTTACCTGAATCGGTTTTTATTATTTCTGGATCAAAAGGTATTTCTTGTGAAAACGATACCAAGAAAAAGCTTACAATCAAAACTAGAGTAATTAAATATTTCATGACCAATGATTTTTATACTTTAAATTTAATCACCTTGCAACATGTAAATGATCAGAATGATCATCAGCATGTGTAGTACCAGGAATTGTACCGTTATGGCTATAATTCGTATTGAATCCACTGGATTGTAATTCTGAAACTAATTGCCCATTTCTTGCTATATCTTCTGCCGTTAAATTATTGATATTGTTTGACCCGCTAGAAGACCCATTCACAAATCTAATATCAATTCCATTACCTATTGAATGTGCACCATTTGCAGCGTGCCCTATGTTCTTGGAAGGGTTAAGTGCACTTCCGTCATTTACGACAATTGACACATCACTGCCGGCGTTTGAAGCAAAGCGTTCGACAGCTCCAAAGAACCCTGCTGCAGTTTCAGGCTTCACCCAATCATCTCCGTGCTTCGCAGCAGATACTACTTCACCAGAAGAATTGGTATATGAGTAACTATCCTCTCGGCCCTCATTATTAGAAATGTACTCGCTTCCCATTTCCGTAAGCTGTACCAATCCAAATTCATTTTCAGTACCGATTTCTCTAACGTCTGCACCAGAATCTTCCAAACTAGATAATGTTGTAGGTGACATCCTTTCTCCAGCGTTAGCTTCATTTTCACAAATTCCACCATCCATCACAACATATACTTTGGCATCATCGTTTCCATCGTCGCCAAGATAATCGCCAAATTGACTATAGTATTTACCGAAGTTCATCCCGTTCGGATCAATATTCAAGACTGGGTTATTTCCAGCATAATTAAAGGGACTCCATCCGAGATACTCTCCCGCCAAGGCGTCCACTCCATTCCATCTTCCCACGCTTGCATCATACATGCGGGCACCATAGTCATACCACCCAAGGCTCAGCTCATCTTGAAACTCTTTGCCATTGTAGCGATACTGATTCACAGGCGTAGCCTGCGCAAGACCTCCACTATGCTTCATCCCGAAGGGATAATAATGATCCTCCTGTAAAAGGTTGGCTACTCCATTGTGGTCGGGATCACCAAAGGTTACGCGGGTATTGCCGAGATGATCTTTGAGGAAGTATTCGAGTTCGAGATTGTTGCCGTTGAGGCGAACGCGGCCTTCTTCATGCGCAAAAAACTTCAGCGCACGATTGCCGAGGCTGCCGTTACTATTGGCTTGGGTTTCGTATTGAAAGCCGCCAATATAATCGGTCTGCTTTTCGACTTGGCCATTGGCTTTGAGGACTTCTTGCAGGATCTTGGTCCCATCACCCGTATAGACATAGCGTAGCTGCTGCCCAAAACGACTATCATTGGCATCCGTGAAGGTAACGAGCACGGGCTTATTAAATGAGTTATAGCTAACGCTCACGCCTTTGTTGTAATCAGACGTGATGTTGCCATTGGCATCGTAGCGATACTCGTGCGTATTGAAGTTAAAGTCCTGGAAGCTCTTCGTGCGATCGCGAAAGCGCTCCACGCTGATAGGCAAATTGTCAATCACATTGTCCTCCACTCGTATCAAACGATTGCCCCGATAGGTGTAGCTCAGATCATCCATCATCCCGAAACTAAAGGTTCCATTCGCAGCATTGAAAGCCGTGGCCCCTTTGCGCGCTAGGTTGAGGATATTGCCATTTTGGTCGTATTCGATGCTTTCTAAGGAGTAACGATCTACATGCTGGCTCCAGTTATTGCTGGGCGTTTTTTCGGCATACTGTGCACTCAATAAGCGATCCATCGCGTCATAAGTAAAACTATAAGCCTGCGGATCACAAGTAAGACCGCCTTTGGTTTGCCAAATTATACCAGCGATGTTGCCGTTATAAAGCGCGGGCACAGTGGTAGGCAGATCATTGGTAAGACGATTGTAGCGCAACTCCATCGCAAAGAGGTCGTTTTCTAATACTTCTCCGATGGGTTCACCCCCCGTTCCGAGAATCGGCTCTCCTGGCTCACCCAATCCTTCTGGCTGCGAAAGAAACTCAGGCTCGTCAATACCGCAATTTTCGATCTCATTGATCTTGCGCATCCAGCCTCTAATATTATAGAGATAATCCACTGTTTGCAAGAAGTTCGCGCCTTGATTGGTCGAATGCAGCTTTTTGCGCTTCAGCTGACCGCGTACGTCATAAGTCTGAGATACTAGCAATATCGGATTAGGGCTCCACTGTAGCGTAAAGCCTTTTTGTAGATCCTGCCAGACTTTGAGCAAACGTCCCTGATGATCATAATCAAAGGCTTTGTAGATATGCATCACTTCCGCAGGGGTCTGGTGAAAGTGTAAGCTCCGTTTGAGTTCACCCGCAAAATTATAATCATAGGTAATGCGATCTTGCCCACCCAAGTGATTTTCAGCTCGCGTCTGCAGCTCACGCCCAAAGCGATCATAATAGGTGCGAGTCAGCAAAAACTGATTACTGCCATCCAAAACCTTCACTTTCACTCCCGTCACTAGACCGCGAGTACGATCGTTACGCAAAGCGTCAAAACTACTACCTGTAAAGGCAGCGCCTAAAAATCCTTCTCCCATGGATACCTCATTGGCATCTTGATCTGTACCATTGCGGTTAAAATCATAATCATCAAAAAAGCTCACCGAAAAAATCTCTGGATTATAGTTCGACAAGACTGGAAATGCCTGATTGGTATAGCCATAGGGGCTATTACTGGGGGTTTCGTACAGCTGACTAGCATTGTTTGCCATCGTTTGTAAAGCATCTAACTGCGCCGTTCCGCCAAAGTGAAGCCCTGTCTGCACGGGTCGGCCGATTGCATCAAACTTCGTAAAACGCCACTTCTTGCTGCCACGCAGATTACCGTCTTGATTGAGGATCATACGGTCAAGTTTGTCATAGACTTGGTATTCCCAATCCGCTCCCGGCACACGTTTTTTGCTCACGCGATGGCGATTGTCATATTCGTAGCTAAAGACAAATTCCTCCAGGATATTACTGCCATAAAGGTTCCAGCCATTGCCGTTGAGCGCTTTACAGCCTTCGGGTTGGATGACGTGCCGTAGGTTACCAAAGTCATCGTACAGGTAATAAGTATTGGCCCATTTTTCGGCTTTGTTAGTGGTAGAGCTGTTATCGATCTGGCTGCGTTGCAGAACGATTCTCCCCATCAAATCGGTATAGCTCAGGCTGCGGCTACCGTTTTCATTGCTTGTTTCGACCACACTGAGCGTTCCCGCAGGGTAAATCGTAGCGCCACTAAATTGATCTGTACTAGCAGACCAAAGCCAACGGCGGACCTTATCCACACTCAGACTAGGATTATTGGTTCGATAGCTCGTCTTGAGGGTGTGTCCATTGCCATTGCTTTGAATCTGCCAATCAGCACCGGCGGCTCCTTGCTCGATCACACGCATGAGCGGTGAGGCTTCAAACTTCGTATCAACAAAAGGACTCATCCGATCGGCCTGTGGCATATTGGTCAACTCAGGATGTGTGTTGTAAAAGTTTGCTTGCAGGGAGCTGGCTCCAGCGATAAAGTTGGTATTATTTACCGCGTTGCGGAACGCTAAAAATTGGCGGGCTTCCTGCCCCAATGCGTTGTACTGGTGGAGAGTAACCCAGTTTTTTTGATCCGGCGTAGCCTTCACTGCGATCTCTTGGGTATTGCGTCCGAGTCCATCAAAATAGGAAACACTACTATGCTTTTCACGAGGATCATTCATCGCATTGACTTGACCCATAGTCGTTTTACCCGCTACACGAACGATGGCCGAGCGCAAAGCGCTAGGATTAGTGGCGACTTGGGCCGAGATGGTATAATCATGCGTTTGCAAGATATTGCCATCCTGATCACGCACGCTTACCAAACGTCCAAAACCATCATAATCATAAGTGGTACTACGGCTATTGAGGTCTGTAATATCAATCAAACGACGAGCGCCATCATAGCTGTAAGTAGTCATTTGTGCGTCTGCCGGATGGATGCGGACTTCGTCAATTTTGACCGAGCTACCATTGAGGGTTTGCAAGCGAATTTGATTCCCAGCGTTCAGCGAAGCTGTCATCTCAAAATACTGCCACGAACTAGTAGGGCTTAGCGTTTTGAGGGTCGTGCTGCCGTTTTTGAGCAGTAGAGTTGCTCCTTTATGCCAAAACGAAATGACATAAGCACCACTCTGATTGATATTGTGTCTTAAGCGACGATAGGTCCAACTACCATTTTGATAGAGGCTCAAAGATTGCTGGCCAGTTTTAGCATCGCTGCTATAACCACCAGCCAATCCCTCGATCAAAAAGCGTCCATTTTGACTAATCGATTGACCGTCATCTTCAAATCCAGCATAAGCAATTTCGTCCCAACGAGCATTGATCGCCTTGGCGATCGGCAACTGTTCGCCTGCATCCCAGAGATAGGCGCTGGGCACATTGCCATTTTGGTGAAACTGACGCATACTTCCCTCGCCCTCATAATCATCGATGGTCGCTTGCAGGTAGTAAGAACCGTCTCGTAGCTTTTTGTAAAATTTCTTCAGGAGTAAGTCTGATCCAAAATTCGCATACTCCATCTTGACACCACCCACTAATTGGCCATCTACTTTTTGTAGGGTTTCCAGTGGTATTGCCAACATATTCTTGCTAATCAGCGCATTGTCATTGAGTTCGTGCGCATAGCGATACTCAGTAGCAATCAATTTGCCATCGCTATTGGTAAAGGACTCTTTGGTCATCTGATGATGACTCGGATTACCATATTCGTAGTGCGTAGTTTTTTCTTGATAAGTAGCGCCATTGGTATCATAGGTCCGCTCGGTCAAATTTTGTAGGCGATTGATACCCGTACGCAAAGGATAAGATTTGCGGGCGTGGATGGTCGAAACCGGAAAGAGAACATTGGTGCACATATTGCTCACGTCGAGCATTTGAATCTTGAGTACTCCCGGGTAAGTTATTTGTCCGTTGAGGCTAACACTGGACACGGTGGGCGTTTGGGTTATCGTCTGGTATTGAAAGATTTTTTCGGACAGAATGGCTCCCGATTGATGATAATGCTGCTCCCGTGTCATATTGCCATTGCCGGGATCAAAGTCTCGTGAGAGATAGGGCACGGTGCCATTAGAAGCATTATAGGGGAAGATAGCGTATGAAAACACACTTTTACCATTGCCAGGACTGCTCATCTCAACACGTGAATAGGCAATATGACTGCCTGCCACACTATGCATGGGTGCTACCGATGAACTACTAAATTGGTAAGGGGTGATGTTGCTCGAAGGGCAAGTAAAAGCGAATTGAGAACCGCTCGCACCGCCATATGGATTAGTAGTCCCCCCCTCCAATTTGATCGGAGCTTTATAGGAAACTTGGCTCATCAATTTGCCACTCGTGCTGCCATTACTTAAGACATAAGCGAAGTTCTTGATGATATTATTACTTTGATTGCCATCGCCATCATTGTGAGTCAACGTTTTGATGCGCAATCCTCCCACGATAGTATTGGGTCCTTGGCCAAAGTTATAGCTATTGGTTTGGTGGGCTTCAAACTCAAAGTCTGTCCAGCCACCAAGGGGATAGGTGATTTTTTTGATTGTCCACTCCTTGAGCTTGTTGGGATCGGGATTTCGATTTGCCCCGCTACAATTACTATTAGCCGGCTTTGGAGTCAGTACCGTATTAAGTTGGCCATTGAAGTAGCCCCAATGGTCCTGAGACAAGGAGCGGCGGCGTGGTAGGCCAAGCTGATTATGGTAAGAAAAAGTATAAGCGGGCTGGGCCGTTTTGCCATTACAAATCACTTCTTGTACTTGGTCTAAGCGCAGGCGTTTTTCGTCAGTTTTATCGGGATCATGGTGGGGAGTGGGCGTCTGAAAGCTTGATTGAAAGTAACTTTTACTAAGCACAAAACGCTTGATACAAACAGCATTGCGATCTTTGATGACAATTTCGTCTAGCGCTTTAGCATCATCATTGATTCCAGAGCTGGTCCCGGCGATATACTTACTCAAGTCTTGACGGACATGATTGGCGACAAAGTCTACTGAGGTATAGGGAGTAAAGATTCGGCTTAGCCGAACGCCTTTCACAATGGTTTTGACTGGATTGGGTGCGTGGATAGGAGCGGGACAGGCATTGGCACCTGCAATCCGACTTTCAGAGCCATTATTATAGTAGGCATATTCCTCGGCCTCGTACTCAAATTCTATTTTGAAATCAGCATTGGGAGATTCGATCTGCTTAAGATACCAGCTAGAGCGGTTGTAGAGATCATTGGTAAAATAATAGCCGCTACTGGAGGCACTTTCTTCAATGGCGTCCGTGCCACCAAAGGTGTACTTGACCCCGTCTGGGGTAGTCATGATCCACTCATCAAACTGATAGCCATAAGCGTTTTGCGAAGCAACTACCTCAATCTTGAGGTCTTGCTGCGGCATGAGTATCACATTGCGATTGTCATCAAAAAAGAACTTACCCGAATATCCATTTACATTAAAAGAAAACAGATCAGGCTCAGTATCAATCGCCCCTGAAGCCGCATAATCAAGGTTCTGCACCTCAGATGTGCCTTGAATAAAATCATAGCCATAATCGGCCCAATAGCCAGATTTTTGAGGTAGCTTACCATCCTCGTCAGGCGCATTGCGCACTGTACGGCTGATGACACCGCCCGCATTGAGCGCCCACCCTAGTCCTACCCAACTAGCGGTTTCCTCGACGCGGATACCAGAAGCGTGATAAGACAAAGAGATGGGCAAGCTCAGCGAGCCTTCCTGTACCGTAAAAATCGGCACCTGGATGCTAGGGATACCTGTATGATAGCTAACCGGTATGTCGCCATACTTGCCAAGGGAGGCAGCATTGGGCGCCGGATGCACTACGTCTTTGACGACATTGTCCTGGCCTCGACTGAAGCCTGCCCAAAGCAGGATCAGGAGGCAAAACATGGACTTCCAATAAAAAGAAATTGACTTCATGATTGTGTTATTGTGTTTTTGGAGATGCTGTGGACACAATATGAAGTCCCATTAGGCAGGAGAAAAGAAGATTTCAGTAAGTGGTCGGACTGATTAAGTAAGCGGAAATCGTTCCGCGAAGCGGGGAAAAATCTGCTAACTCCAGAAAAAGCGAAAAAGAAGGGCAAAAAATATTTTATTTACTTTTACCTAATTGATACTTAACCAAATCAATAAACATGAGAAAG
>JBCAWW010000262.1:0-7242 GCA_038534415.1 Bacteroidota bacterium
ATATTGAAGGTTCCCAGCAAGATTATGGTTCGCTGGTTATAACTAAACGCTTGGTCATCATCGGTCCAGGCTACTTCACCGCTGAAAACCCCTGTACTCCCATGAGTCTGGATGCCGTCGTGAATGATTTCAGTCTTGAGCCGACTGTCACCGCTGATCCATTTACGGGCGCAGCTGGCACCGAGATCCGCGGTCTTAGTTTTAATTCGAATTCTACTTCTAGAATTGATATCAGCGTCAGCAACGTGATTATTGCCCAATGCCGAATCAGAACCGAAGTATATTTTCCGGATAACCTCACCTCTGGAACTCAAGTGATGCAATGCTATTTTGATGGTGATGGCCTTGGGAGTACAAGTACCAATACCGGTCTCAATGTTACCTTTGTCAATAATATCGTAGATAATTCATTTAATATCGTTGACAATTCTTCAGGAGTCATCCGCCACAACTTATTTTTAGGCAACAGCTTCAATGTCGAAGTCTTTAATGGCGAGATTCGCAGTAATATTGCCACCTCAACCAACTCATTTACAATCTCGACCACTGGCGCTGGTACTCTTTCACATAATACTGGAGGAGCCGGACAGTTTGGTACAGCTGATGGAAACAATACTGCCGCGGCCAATACCTTATTTATCACGAGCAATAGTACCGATGGCCAATATCAGTTATTGGCGAGTGCGATCTTAGTCAAAGACAATGCGCATGACGGCACCGACAGAGGTCCTTTTGGCGGCAGTCTCCCTTATGTGCTTTCAGGTGTACCCAATATCCCTTTTATCAAAGATTTAGAGACCAACGCCCCCAACTATCCTTCCATACCCCTCAATGTATTCATTCAGGCGCAATCTGGAAATTAAGTATCACCCCCATTAACATTCCTTTATCTATCCTTAGCCAAAAGGATTGTTTCCATTTTTATTTCGCCATGATTTCCAGACGCATGAAATATCCCCTCTTTTTTCTATTGCTTTGGGGGCAGCTATTTGCTCAGTCTCCCATCGTTTCGGCCGAATACTTTATTGACGGCCCCGATCCCGGCTATGGTAATGCCACAGCCTTTGCTCCCTTTGCTTCAGACACCCTTATCTCAGCTACTGATCAGATAAACCTCAGCAATCTGAGTCCGGGCGTACATCAATGGAGCGTACGTGTCAAGGATGATCAAGGTGTATGGTCTCATACTTATACCCGCTCATTTTTGCTACTTGCTTGGGATAATAACATTCCTCTGCAAGGCGGTGAATGGTTTTGGGACCAAGATCCTGGTTTTGGGCAAGGAAATTCATTTGGGCTGAGTGGAACGCAAGATTCTCTCAGTTGGCTTATCCAACTAGACACTTTGCCACCAGGCATACACGACCTATACGTCAGGGTTCAGAATATCAATGGTATATGGAGTCATACTTTCCGTCGTAATACTTTTATTAGAGCAGAACCCGCTGCTCCCATTGACAGGCTCAGCTACTATTTTGTAGGGCCCGATAGTAATTCATCTACTTTTACTTATATACTGAGCCAGCCACAACATTTTGTGGATATCAGCTTCAACCCAGACGCGGGCGATCTTGTCGATAGTACCACCTATGAGATTTGCGTTAGGGCGATACGTACCGACAGTGTCGAAAGCTGTGAACGCTGTACTTCTTTCTTGTATCAGACGGAAGATAGTATGTCCACAAATCTGCAAACCTTATCTCAAGCTCCTTTACGGCTTTACCCCAATCCCAATCGAGGTCAGTTTTGGCTAAATATGCCTCCCCACATAAAAGGCAATATCCATCTAGAGGTCTTTGATATCCAAGGTAAACAAGTTTATCAGCATCTGTACCCAGATTCATCTCAAGGGGACCTAGCTGTTGAGATAGACAATCTAACGCCTGGAGTATATTTCGTCCTGCTGGAATGGGAATCCTCAATTTGGGTGCAACGCATCTTGATAGAGTAAGGCTCCTTAGTGCTATAAAAAAGTATCCCACCTTCCCTCAAAATTAAGCTCGGTCATTTGATCGGGCTTTTTTTTATTGTTTACTGCTGCGCAGAACGCTCATCTCTATCAGGCTAATCGTTCCGCGCAGCGGAAAAACGCAGGCATAGCATACCCCCCAAACGTAGCGACGCAACCTTTTGCGTCGACCGGAGAAGCGTTCCGCGAAGCGGTAAAAACCCAATCCCTCCTATCACTTATCAATAAATTTTTGATTCCAAATTCTCTTCAGAAAAAATGGAGACGAGCTCATTTCTAAACATTTGTTGATTTATCCTGCATTGAATCCTCCTACCTTTATCAATCAGAAGGGTAGACTTACTTCTGACTCCTTTAGCATCCCAACTATCACCTAAGCCTTATCAATCATGAAAAACGCCGGTATTCTTTTCTTATGCTTCTTCTCCTTTCTAAGCCTCCAAGCCCAAATGGCTCCTATCGGGACCTGGAACACGGGTACAGACAATAGCAAGGTAGCAATCCAGGCAGCAGAGGGGAACTATGTCGGCACGCTCATCTCCTCAGACAATACCGAAGCCAAACTCGGTATACAATTACTCAAAGATTTCAAGCAGGATGGCAAAGGATGGAAAGCAAAATTTTACGCTCCCAAAAGAGGCGAATGGCTGGATGCAAAGCTTGAGACAAAAGGCAATCTGTTGTTGATTACAGTTGGCTCAGGCTTTCTGAGTAAAACCCTAGAGTGGGAAAAAGAATAAGTGAGACCGCTTTTTGTAGTAAGCAACGATCAATCATAGACTGATATGCGATATCTAATAATCCTATTTCTGTTACTGCTATTTACCCCCCCCACATTTGCCCAATCAAATGAGCCTAAGGAGCTAAAACTTTCCTTGCAGACCGACTTATTGGCCTATACAGCGGCTGGAGGTTGGAGTGCTTGGGCTTCTGCCCAACTCAAGCAATACAAGCTTTCGTTGGCTTATGTCAGCTATCCCAACCGCTTTCGAGATGTATATGAAGAGACCGGCATACAGGAAAACCCACGCTGGCTGCGAATCCAATTGTCTCGGCAATTTAAACCTGAATCCAAACTGCGAAACTTCTTCTACGGCCTTAATGTCGAACATCAATGGCGAGAATTGACAGAAGATGGTAATCCCGATGAGATCCTAAACGACACGCATTGGCAATTTGGCCTTTTTGCGGGCTATGATTGGGCCCCTTGGCAAAATAAAGAAACCGCCCTGCGTAATATCTCTGTGATTCCATGGCTAGGGATCAATAGCGTCCCTAATAATCTGAATCAAAGCCGTGTCTTTGAAAATACGGGAAGCGTCTACAACATCTCGAGTCCTCTGAGGTCTACCATCGGTATCAATATCAGCTACACTTTCTTAAGCAGATAAGCCCAAACCCAACCATTATGACAATGAAATATCTACTTTGGTTCCCTTTTGCGTTTAGCCTCACGCTAGCAGGATGTTTAGGAGAGCGTGCCGAAGTGAACTTGCACAATAGTAATCTAGCAGCAGCAGATTATTGGTCAGATGAAGCTAAAATCCTTTCTGCCGGAGTGGGTTTTGCCGATATCATTGAGGTGGATTTTGATGAACTGACAAAGGAGAATGCCCTCGCCGCAGGGGCTGCATGGTTAGATGACCTTAATTGTGATGCAGGTGGTGCTGCTCCCTCTCAAATGACATTGGCTCCAACGGTAGATATTTTTTACCGAGGAGATGTGGATTATAGCGTATTGAAAGAGGGTGCATTAGGCTTGGATGGACAGCCTATTGTCTTTAGTTGGCCGCTCTTATCGGCTGAAGTACATCCCGAGGACTTTCAAATCACCCTGAACACTGGAGAAGTTGTCTTCCCGCAGTTTGCCGGCATGGTTCCCAATTTTGAGTACAACGAACGTAATTGCGTAGTCCTTTTTGGCGAAGTATGTAACCGCTTAGCGAGTAGCAATCCTGATGCTCGGTTTCCAGTACGGGTGGATATCGTTGACGATGGGACACCTCTGAAATTGATCGGCCCTGACCAAGAGATAGTCAGTGCAGTAGGGATGTTTTGGGAAACCACCACTAGTCCGTATGATGAAAACAACGGTCCCCGTTTGGTGGGCGCCAAACTCAATTATTGCGGCAGCAAGGCAGCAGGAGAAGGAATAGCAGGGGTAGCTTGGGCAAGGCAATTGGTGCCCAATGATGAATTTGCCTTATATGGCGGCGGTGATTTCCGCTTGCGTATGCTTACCACCGGAGGTTTTTCGCCTGATGGGGTTCGCGGGGTAAAGCCGACCGATTTTGAAAAACATTTCATCATCCACGCCCTTGGAGAAAATGGTGATACCGTGCTCATCGACAAAGTCGGACAGGATTTTTCGGTTTTGGGCGGAAACCTGAAGGTCATTGGATTGTCAGATCTAGGGTTAGCGCAGGACTCATATGACGATTGTTATATCGAAGATCGCGACAACTACATTGACATTATCTTAGTTGGCGATGAGGCGGCGGCTCGCAATATTACCTTCCTCGAGATCCCCAGTTTGGAGGGAGGCTATACTCCCTTTTATAATCCTGGCGGTCCCGGCACCACTCCTACACCCGGCGTCTCCTACAGTGCCGCTGGTCCGAGAGACTTGGAGCCTGTGATCATCGCTTTGGATGATCCTATGCGAGTGAGTTATGACGCTTATCGTTATCAGTAGTAAGACAAAAGTATTTAGTATCTAGACCGATCAGCATCACTCTTTACAAGTTCTAGGAGCGGTTTTGGGCTCCCTGCTGCGCAGAACGCTTATTTCACAAACCCACAGCAAGATACCGGATAATACTCATGCTTCGTATTTTCGGCATGAAGGCTTTTCTTAGCACTTTAGGCCAAAAAAATCTCAGCGTCATCCCGTGCGAACAAAGTGAGATACGGGATCTTGAGAGGAAAGCGTTCCGCGAAGCGGGGATTCATAGATTACTGCTGCGCAGAACGCTTATTTCACAAACCCACAGAAAGATACCGGATGATACTCATGCTTCGTATTGGCGGCATGACGACTTTTCTTTAGAACTTCAGGCCAAAAAATCTCAGCCTCATCCCATACGAACAAAGTGAGATACGGGATCTTGGAAGACAAGCGTTCCGCGAAGCGGGGATTCGTAGGTTTTTGCTTCGCAGAACGCTTATTTCACAAACCCACAAAAAGATACCGAATAATACTCATGCTTCGTATTTCCGGCATGACGGCTTTTCTTTAGCACTTTAGGCCAAAAAATCTCAACGTCATCCCGTACGAACAAAGTGAGATACGGGATCTTGAGAGAAAAGCGTTCCGCGAAGCGGAGGAAGCTTTATTCTTTTGATAAGCCATCCCTTAGCTAGTTTTTTCCAAATCATGCTTTCTTAAAAACGCCAAGAAAAACTCGCTTGTTTCACCCGGAGCTTCGACGTGAAAGAAGTGCCCTGCCTCCACAAACTTCACCTCACAATTAGGTATGATTGTATGAGAATTGGCGTACTCCTCAGGATGTTGCCCGGGATCAAATCGTCCCTGTAAGATCAGGGTCGGCATAGTCATATGCTCAAAAATAAAATCTTGCCGATCCTTCAATTCTTTGGCGAAGCTGGTAGTTTTGAAACTTAAGGGAACAGCCAGTGCAGTGTTTTTGTATTTGAATTCCTTTTCGATCCTGTCTATTGTTTTCTTTGGAATATGAAGCTTGGTATAAGGAGATTTTTTATATACCGCCCACATGCTAAAACGTAATCTAAAAGCTAAAATCCCCCAAAAGCTCCCCATAAGATGGTGCGGTGGCTCTGGCTTACCATGTGGCTCATTAAAGGATTGTTGCATGCGGACAAAGCTGATGATACGCTCTTGCATACCGCTTTTGGCTAGTAAGTTGTCCGAGGCGATAGTCCCGCGATCATGCCCAATAAGATGAAACTTCTCAACTCCAATCTTGTCTAGCAGGGTTTTGATCTCCTCAGCGATATGCTCAAAAGAATGATCGCCGTCGAGGTCTTTAGCGGTTTGGCCATAAGGTTTAAGATCGAGGGCTATGACATGGTATTTTTCTGACAAAGCAGCGATCTGATGATGAAAACAATACCAGCTTTCGGGAAAGCCATGAATCATAACTACAGTTGGGTTCTGCTTGTTGCCAGCAGTGACATAGTGGTATCGAACCCCCAAAGTTTCTTCAAAGCGATGGGTTACGGTACAGTTTTCATCGATTATTTCCGTTTCGCCATCTTGATTCATTGGAGTCGGGGCGTAAAACCAAAGGGCCATTGCCATCAGCAAGGAGAAGCCAAGCGTTCCGAGAATCGACCAAGTCAGTAGCGTTCCCGGAACGGTCTGCCACATCAAGTATCCGCAAATCACAAGCAAAGTGAGGGGTAAGAGGGAGCGTCTGTTTTCATCTGCAACCCATAGCATAACAGTGGCTCCCAAGAGGATAAAACTCCCCAAAATTGCCCCGAAATACATCATCGAATCGAAGCACAATAGTGTCCCTGCAATGATTTCAATAAGTCCAGTGGCATACCTAACCCAAAGCGGCAAATTCCAATGTTTGAATTCCTTTTTTTGAAAACCTAAGCCCACAATTTTGGTAGTTCCTGTGGTGATGAAGATTAGGGCTAACAGGATTGGTAGTATTTCTGCAATCGACATATTATTATCTATTTAGTGTACGATTACGAAGGTATTTTACCGCTTGCAGGCTTCTTTTAAGAAATATTAAAAAATCATCCTATTTGATTACGCCTTTGCTTATAATTTTCAATAGTGTCCATAGCGGCGCAAAATTCAACATTATTCCAGTCAGGGTCATAAAAATAGACGGCCACATTGCCACCCGTTTCTCCATCTCCAAGCGGCGAGTCATCGTTGTGCTTCACTGTACCATAATTGGGGGTATAGCCTTTATTTCTCGCCTGTTTTTCAAACGCTAATACGTCTGCCAATTGGTTACCTTCGATTTCCAAAGCAAAGTGAAAAAAGCTCATGCCTGAGGGAATACTAATTTCTCCTTTCTCATTGTACTCTTCTACCAAAACCAAACATTCAGGGTGGTCGGTACAGCTCATATAGCAGCAACGAATATTATAATTCGGTTTGAACGGATGAGCTTCCATCTCACAAGTGCGGCTATGGGTCATGCCAGCAAGCTCTTCATACCATTGACGGCTTTTCGCTATATCTCTGACATAGATAGAGATTTGGTCAAGGTGTGAAATCAGCGAGGGCTTAAACACTCCATAGTCTTCTGTCTTATTTGAAAAAC